>DASUVL010001101.1:0-2613 GCA_036379015.1 Niastella sp. | reverse complement strand
GTTAAAACCTAATCTTGAGTGTCCTTTGTCAACGGACCAGGTTTGTGCGAATGTTGTTGCTGCTGATGAAATCAAAAAGGCTGCGATGATAGTTGCTTTTTTCATTTTCTGTTTCTATTGGTTGAATAATTAAATACGGTAATAATTATATACTAAATAGTATGTTCATTCGCCGGGATGAGTTGCCTGGGGGAAGCAAATATATATCTTTCAATGATTTTATTTGCAATCTCCGTCAATAGAACAACTTTCTCCCTGAATGGTTGTGAACTGATTGTTTTCTTTTTTCCATTCCGTAAAGGACTGGTCCAATGCCTGTAAAAAAACTTCGGTAGCCTGTGCACCGGAAACAGCGTACTTCCGGTCAATCACAAAAAACGGAACGCCACGTACACCTAATGTGGTTGCCTCTTCAATATCCTGCTTCACTTCCTGCGCATAGGCATTGCCTTCTAATGCCTGTTTTACGTCAGCGCCATCCAGTCCAATATCTATGCCTAATTGAATTAATGTGTCGCGGTCGGCAATGTTCTTACCTTCTGAGAAGTAGGCTTTAAACAGGCTTTCTTCTGCCGCATCACCTTTACCATGTTTAGCTGCCAGGTGCGAGAAGCGGTGCGCATCAAAAGAATTCGCTACAACGGCCTTATCGAAATCGTATTTCAATCCTTCTGCTGCTGCCATGCCGGTTACCTGATCGTTCAGTTCTTTGGCTTTTTCAACGGAGAATCCCTTACGTTCGGCGAGGTATTCGTGAATCTTTTTTCCCGGTTCGTGCTGCAGGGAAGGATCGAGCTGAAAGCTTTTCCACTCAATTTCAATCTCGTCCCTGAACGATAATTGTTGCAGGGCATTTTCAAACCTCCGTTTGCCGATGTAGCAGAACGGACACATCACATCTGACCAGATCTCTACTTTCATAACAATTTATTTAGATACTAAGCGCCTAACAGTTTAGGCAAATATTCATTCAGGTCAACTGGTTTTCTTTGTAATAACTTTTCCAGGGAACCATCCACAGCATCCAGTTCGCCGGCGGCTATACCTTCAGCGATGCTGGCATACATGGGGATGTATGCTTCGGGCACACCTGCCTGTTTCATACCTTCCTTCAATGCTTCCAATGGAATGGGAATATAGCTGACTGTTTTTCCCACCGCTTTACTTACCATACCGGCAATCTCCTTGAAAGTGTATGACTGGCCGGCTGTGATCTCATATATTTTATTGGCATGCGGAGCCGGAGCTGCTGCTACATTGGCGAGGGCTTCGGCCATATCGGTCCTTGCTGCAAAATTTGCTTTAGCATTGCCCGCCGCATAATACCATTGACCCGATTCCAGGGCTCCCCCAAATAACATAGGCAACACCTCTACATAAAATGTATTGCGAAAAACGGTATAAGGAATACCAGCTTGCTTAAGCATGGTTTCGGTATGGAAATGATCGATGCCCGGAAAAAACTTCAACGTTTCTGTGGCTTTCAGCACGCTGGTGTATATGATATGTTTTACGCCACTTGCTTTGGCGGCATTTACAACATTCCGGTGTTGGCTTACGCGGTCTTCAAGGGACCCTGAGGAAATAAAAACCAGGGTATCGATGCCCTGAAAAGCTTTTTCCAAAGAAGCACCATCAAAATAATCGCCTTTGCGGAGGACGATCCCTTTTGCGGATAAGGCGGCTGCTTTTTGTTCATCCCGAACCAATCCGGCGACTTGGCCGGCGGGTACATTTTTCTTTAACAGGTAATCAATGGTAGCGGATCCAAGATGTCCGGTAGCTGCGGTAACTAATATCATATGTCAATTTTTTGTTCGTCAAAACTTTCACAGACGACTCATTATCTGTATCTTATCAAGAGTCCGTCTGGCTAGTTTTGTAATGAACTTGTGTTGATTATTATTTTGTTTTAACTTGCATCCTATTAGATTCTTACTCTCTTTTAGAGAGTCAAAGCTAAGAAGTAAGTTAATACCAACAAAGAAGTTACTTTACCGTAAGCCAGTTACCCAAAAGTAAGTAATACTGATTATCAATGTTTCGACATGAAAAATAATAATGAAAAAAGTCCTGCACATGGCAATTGTTCCATCCGCCACATACTCGATCGCTTTGGCGATAAATGGAGTATTTTGATCATTTCGATTTTAGGGCATGTGGGCAAGTTGCGATTTAATGAATTGAACCAGCAGATTGGGGATATTTCGCAGAAGATGCTCACGGTGACTTTGCGCTCCCTGGAAGCCGATGGACTGATCTCGCGTAAATTGTTCCCGGAGATCCCACCCCGGGTAGAATATGAATTAACTGATTTGGGAAGAAGTTTGTTGCCGCATATTGAGCAACTGGCCGGGTGGGCCGCTCAAAATATGGAGTGCATTTTGAAGAATAGAGCGAAATACGCGCAGAAGAAAGCGAGTTAATACGCCCGCCCCTAAAGGGGGAGTCCCCCCCACACCTAAAGGGGAGTCAGTTCAGTAACCGGTTACCAGTTGCTGGTTCCTGGTTCTTTAGTTTTGTGAGTTCGTTAGTTCGTTGCCAAATGACAGTTCTTAGTTTTGAGCGGCTGTCTTTAACTACAAACTCAATAACTTATTAACCTATCAACTT
>DASUVL010001100.1:0-10698 GCA_036379015.1 Niastella sp. | reverse complement strand
CCTGCTTACCCAGTTAAAAGACCCACGGGTGTTTGTAACGTGCGAACCGGCTGCTGCCCTGGTTACACCCGTAAAAAGCCCCACCAGTTTTGATGTATATGTAGGCGCCAGTCCGGGTGAAGACATTGGCGCTATGTATATCAAGGCTAACGGCGGACAATACTCCCTGATCAACCGGAGGCATTTTTATGAAACTTATGTAGCTGAGCCCTCTATCCAGATCGGTTTTGCAGAAATGTGTTTCAATATTGCAGAAGCCATTAACAGAGGTTGGGTAAGCTCGGGTGCAATGGGAACCGCAGAAGATTATTACAAAGCAGGTATAAAAACGTCCCTGGCCTTTTACAATATACCCGATAGCGCAACCTTCGATGCCTACTTCATTAAGTCTGGTAGTCCCGGAGATGCCAAAGTGGTATATGACAAATACGCGATACCTGTAAACTTCAATACGTATTACGCGCAGACTGCGGTGGCCTATGCCGGCAATACGACAACAGGTTTAACACAGATACTCAACCAGCGCTACCTGGCCCTGTTCCGTCATTCCGGACTGGAATCCTATTTCACGTACCGCCGCACCGGTGTACCTGCTTTTACCACCGGTCCCGGAACCGGAAATAGCACCCGTATTGCTATGCGATTTCAGTACCCGTCATCTGAAAAAAATGGCAATACAACCAACTATACAAAAGCATTGCAAACACAGTTCAGCGGTAATGACGATATCAATGGGGTAATGTGGCTCATAAAATAAACAGGCATGCATAATACACAGGCAGTGAATATTGCAAACGAGATCATTCAATTATATGAACAATATGGTAGTTCTGAATACGCCGGCGAGAAAGTGACCCAATTGGAACACATGGTGCAGGCGGCCAGGTTGGCTGAGCTTGAAGGTTATGATGAAGAAGTGATACTGGCCGCCTTCCTTCACGACATTGGTCACATTTGCGTATCGGCCCACGTAGACAATGCCATGGCCGGCTGGGGTATCAAGGATCATGAAGAAGTAGGCGCTGATCTTTTGCGGGAAAAAGGATTTTCGAAACGGCTGGCCCGTTTGGTGGAATCGCATGTAGAAGCCAAACGATACCTCACATGGAAAGATCCCCTGTATTATGAACAATTATCGGAGGCCAGTAAAAAAACACTGGAATACCAGGGTGGTCCTATGTTCACCGATGAAGCCATTGCTTTTGAAGAACATCCCTTATTTAACCTGATCATACAAATGCGACATTGGGATGATGTAGCCAAAATTGAACACCTGGAAACCGGTGATCTGGAAAAATACCGGGCCATGATGATTAGACACCTTGAAGAACAATTAGTCCCGCATTAAGCGGTATGAAAATTTGAAAATGGGAGAATGGAAAAATGAAAAAGCATGAGTAGTATACAATTGGTTGTATTTGATATTGCTGGTACAACGGTACGCGATACAGGAAATGTTGCCAAAGCATTTATAGACGCCTTCCGGGAATTCGATATAGAAGTACCCACGTCACCCATAAACCATGTTATGGGGTTCAGAAAAAAAGATGCCATTCGCTTGTTGTTGGCTGGAGATAATAACGACGTGTTGATAGAACAGATCCATGAAGCGTTTATCCGCAATATGTTGGCATTGTATGAGAACGGTCCGGAATTAACGCCTTTGCCACAGGTGGAAGAAACTTTTCAGCAATTGAAACAATGGGGAATAAAGATTGCGCTCAATACAGGTTTTACCCGGCCGGTCACCGATGCCATACTGCAACGGTTGCAGTGGACCATACCGGAAACAATTGATATGGTATTGTGCAGCGACGAAGTGACGGAAGGCCGCCCGCAACCAGATATGATAAAAACCATTATGCAGCAAATGGATATAACTGATAGCAAAGCGGTGGTAAAAGTTGGGGATACCCGGGTAGATGTAGAAGAAGGACGCAATGCAGGATGTGGATTGGTTGTAAGCGTTACCACCGGCGCATATACCCGTAGCGAACTGGCATTATGCAAACCCGATTACATCATCGATAGCATCGCCGAATTGCCGGCTTTGTTCCCTGTTCAATATTCGGCGTTCAATATTTAATAGTCAATATTATATCCATTGTCAGTTACCCTTGCGCCTTCCCATACTAAAAATCAGCTCGGGGTATCTGTTACCCTGGCGGTCGTTGCGTTCCTGGCGTATACGTCGGTATATGCGTATCGAAAGCCATTTACCGTAGCTACATTCAACAACCTGGCATTTGCCGGAATAAAATACCAGACCCTGCTTATCATCAGCCAGGGGTTGGGGTATATGCTCAGTAAGTTTTTTGGTATCCGGTTCATTGCAGAATTAAACCATCGCGGTCGCTGCAAAACAAGCGCCGTATTAATAGGGACAGCCTGGATGTGTTTGGGTGTGTTTGCGCTTGTGCCGGCGCCCTGGGGTATGGTATGCCTGTTTGCTAATGGATTTATGCTGGGATTCATGTGGGGTATTGTTTTCAGTTATGTGGAAGGCAGAAGGGCTACGGACTTTATAGGTGCCGTGATGGCCGTGAGTTTCATTTTTGCCGGTGGTTTTACCCGCTCAGTAGCGCTGTGGTTGCGTGATTACTGGCTTATACCGGAACAATGGCTGGCATTTGCCACTGGTTTCCTGTTTGTGGTACCGCTCATTGGGCTTATTTATTTATTGGAAAAAACACCTGAACCCGATGTGACCGATATCCAGGAAAGAACACAGCGGCAGCCCATGACCCGGTTAGAACGCAAACAATTCCTAATGCGGTTTGGCAGTGGCGTTATAGCAGTAACCATTGGGTATTTGTTCCTGACCATTATGCGTGATGTGCGCGACAATTTTATGGTCAATATCTTTAATGAGCTGGGGTATGGATCAAAACCGGCGATCTTCACACAAACCGAAACCACTATTTCCCTTGTGATACTGGGGGTAATGAGTTTGCTTGTTTTCATCCGTAATAACATAAGGGCATTACAATTGGTACATGTAGTCGTGATCATTGGTTTTTTGCTGGCCGGGTTGTCATCAGCTTTATTTATAACCGGTGTTTTAAACGGCCTGCTCTGGATGCAATTGGTAGGGTTGGGGTTGTATATGGGATATATACCATTCAACTGTATATTTTTTGAACGATTAATAGCGGCCTTCAAAATTGCCGGTAACGTAGGTTTTCTGATTTACCTGATTGATGCCTGGGGTTACCTGGGCAGTTCAGCCGTGATGTTATCAAAAGAAGTATTCCGGTTACAATGGAGCTGGTCGCAGTTTTACCCGGTTTGCGTAATTATTTTTTCCATAGCCGGATTACTGGGTACGCTATATTCCTGGTTTTATTTCGGCAGGAAGTATGAAGGCGTGAAACGTGAAACGGCAAACGTGAAATAAAAAAAAGGCAACAAGGTATAAGTTAATTACATCCCCCCCTTTAGGGGCTGGGGGTAAATTTTTATTCATGCAAAAACCAAAAGCAATCGTAATTGGCGCTGGTATAACCGGATTGGCCATTGCCCGCGCCCTGGCAATAAAAGGATATGCAGTGACTATTTTAGAACGGGGGCATAAAGCAACCGGCGCCTCTATCAGGAACTTTGGTATGATATGGCCTATTGGCCAATTAGCAGGCAAGTTATATGAACGGGCTATTCGTAGCCGTAATATCTGGCAGGAGATCAGCAACACCGACGCTTTTACCTGTGAACAGACAGGCAGCCTGCACCTGGCCTATAATGAGAACGAATGGAAGGTGTTACAGGAATTGTATGAACAGTTCAAACCCGAAAGACCAGTAACCCTGTTAACGCCCGAACAGGTGGCGGACAAATCACCGGCAGTAGTGCCTCAATCTCTGAAGGGTGGGTTGTATAGCACAGAAGAAGCCATTGTTGATCCCCGGGAAGCAATGGCCTGTTTGCCAGCCTATTTAAAGGAACGGCATTGTATTGAATGTATATGGGGTAAATGCGTTAGTTACATAGCTGATAATACCGTATACGTTGGATTGGAGGAACAATACAGCGCCGATCTGATATTCATTTGCAGCGGCGCCGATTTTGAGACCCTGTATCCGGAAGTATTCAACCGGTTGCCGGTAACCCGGTGCAAGTTGCAGATGATACGGTTTGGCGTACAGCCTGATAATTGGCATATAGGCCCGGCCTTGTGTGGCGGGTTATCGCTGATCCATTATAAAAGTTTTGCAACAGCTCCCTCGTTATTGTTATTGCGTCGCCGGTTTGAGCAAGAACTACCTGAGTACCTGAGGTGGGGGGTGCATGTAATGGTATCGCAAAACAACCGATTTGAGTTAACGGTGGGTGATTCCCATGAATATGGACTATCACCCGATCCGTTTGATAAAGCAAGGATCAATCAATTGATACTTGATTACCTGAAAACATTTGCCCGGTTTAAAAACAATACGATCTCCGCCACCTGGAATGGAGTGTATACAAAACTCACCAATGGAGATAGTCATTTGTTCGAATCACCCGAACCAGGAGTATATCTGTTCAACGGGTTAGGAGGGGCCGGGATGACCCTTTCTTTTGCACTTGCCGAAGATATAATAAATGCTTTATAACTTATTCAGCAACACCCGATTCAGCTTTCTTTAACGTTTTTTTCCGGCGGGCGGTTTTGTCGGTCTTAGGTGTTTCTTTTTTAAGCAGCTTTACAATATCGGCAGCCAGGCGTTTGCTCACCTTATCTAACCGGGTTTCCAGCTTTTTTTCTTTTAATTGAAAGTCGGTAAGACTACCAGTAAGTTTTTCGTATACAACTTTAGACAGTTGTTTTTTAGATAGTTTTTCTTTGGAGGGTTTCTCTGGTGCTGGCAGCTTTTTTGCTTTACTCATGGAAGAAAATATTAATTTTATTAATTAATATAAAGATAATAATTACATAACATTCCCAATGTTAAGTTTTTATCGAATCCCACCGAATGAATTGGTAACATGGAATTAATGCAGTCTTACCCCTTTTAAAAGCTAGCTTGCGTCGGTTTTGGCCGATATAAATTAACTGCATGGAATGGATCTTGATTAGTAACGCAACAACGGGCATCAGGGAATATCACCTGTTACAGGGAGATCGTGTAATGATTGTGCTAAAATACAGTCTTGAGCAGCAATCAGTACGTATCGCATTTGACAATGAGCACCAGGTTTTCTTTTTAGAAAATATGGGTTATGCCAACAGGATAGCTTTCAAAAATGCTTATGGAGTTGACCAGGGAAAATTTTCACACAACAACCGCAGCAATAGTGGTCGCCTGGAGATCAATCACGCCGTGTACGATTATAACATTGTAGATACCAACCAGCCGAAGCTCATCATTCACCAGCACAACAAACAGGAGCCATTGGCGGTATGTCAAATACCGGCCATACCCACCCGAGAATCGGCTGTTTATGAACAGGCGTGTATGGTGTTGAGCGTATGCTGGTTTACAAAGATGCCCGCTTCTCCCCAAAAAACAGAATCTGTACAACCCGACAATAATTGAAAAAAGTCACTTGCCGGTCTTTAAAATCATTCAACGGCAGGCATTTACTTATTAACATTTCCCAAGTCACTGTTGATGTTTTTTCAACAAATTGGCTCTTTTAATGGTTGCTCATTAAAAGGCCAAAAGCTTTCATAGATATTCTGTAACAAAGCGATAGTTATACTGTAAAAAATGCATAAATGGTATGTTTACAAATAAGCCGGCTGCGTTAATAATTATTTAAACAACTCAATATCAATTTTAATTATTTTTACTCAATCAAACCTTACGCCTGATCTAAGAGCTACCCATTACCATTATCAACTTCTACGATTGTTACGAAAACTTATCCCATTTGCTTGTCAGTTAAAACTATTAAACCAGTACAGGGAATCAGTGTAATACCAGGCGACCATTTATCAACAACAGCAACAGGAACGGGAAAACCAATATCCTGGTGACAATAACCATGGTTTTGGATTTAATTAATAGCAACACTTAACGGACTGGTTCATGAAGAATCCGGGACATCACATTATAGCCGGTTTTCAGCAGGGGAGCAAAGAAGCATTTGCGGCAGTGTATAATATGCACTATAGCCGGTTATATGGCTTTATAAAAAAGCTTACCGATAACCGGGAAGAAGCGCAGGATATCACTGCCGAAACGTTTGTAAAGCTGTGGAAGCTGCACGCCAATTTTAATACCGCTGAAAATATAAAAGCCTTTTTATACATTACCGCCCGTAATGCCTGTATGGATTATCTGCGTTACCGCCAACGGCAAACGGCCAACAAGCAGGAATTAGGATATGTGTTAGACCAGCAGTCAGCAACACTTTCCCCCTTCAATGATGAAATAAAAACAGCCGTACTAAAACAGATCCATAACGAAATAGAAAATCTCCCCACACAATGTAGGCGTATCTTCAAAATGGCCTGGCTGGAAGGAAAGAAGAATGCGGCCATTGCCGAGCAATTAGCACTAACCGAACAAACTGTACGCAATCAAAAAGCCCGTGCGGTAAAAATATTAAGACTTGCCCTGGCGAATTCTAATGTGGTGCTGTTTGTACTGTTATTACTGTTAATTATTTAACTGCCCATAGTATCAAATTCTTCCCCGCAAAAATTGGTATCGCCCCCATCTGCGATATTATTATTTATTTTACTATATTAGATTTGTTTTCTGATACCACTGTGGGGTGACGTTAGTAAAACGCCATGATACATTCTAACATTAACGAAACTGCTTAGCCATGAACCTTGCATTACAGGAATACCTGCAGGCGAGCGAACAGAAAAAACGGGAGCTGATCAACTATATTGAACAAGCCCGTTCCGACCTGCGCTTTGATTCATTTCTTACAGACTGCCAATACCACCTTCCCCGGTTTACATTTACACGACTGAAAAAAATGTATTTTATTTATATCCCCGGCGGCCGGTTTAACATGGGCCTCAGTGCAGCGGAAGAATGGGCTGCCCGTGAAATTTGCGATCCACCGGCTATGAATATTGCAGAAATGCGACCGGTTACCGAAGTGGAAGTGCCCGGTTTCCTGGTGGCTGAAATCCCTTTTCTGGTCCGGCATGGCTGGTGTATGCAAGCTTATGTTCGGCTTTCGCCTGCTGAAACCCATATAGAGACCCTTGATTATTGTGCTGATGATGCGATGTATACGGACTTTAAAACGGCCCAGGCGCTGGCTGACGCATTGCAAGCCCGGTTGCCCAATGAAACCCAGCGGGAATATTTTTGCCGTGGTAATACCAATACGCTTTTTTGTTTTGGCGATACCTTCCCGGTTAGATCTGAGCTTAGAAAATGGTTCAATACCACTTTCAATGATCTGTCGAAATGTAATAAGAACAATTTTGGTATCGGCGGATTATTTATGACGGAATGGTGCACCGACTTTTTCCGCTATGACTATTCGTCGGATAAATCGGCTGAGGGTACACGCCTGCTCAGGGGCGGCGGTGCTGACTTCTATGCCTGGAGATCTGATATAGATTGGGATATTTTTGAAAATGATGAAGATTGGGTGTGGTGCGCATCTGCTATGCGAATGCCATCTACCTACCTGGTGGATGATACAGCGGGGTTCAGGTTGGTGATTAATCTGGATAGCGTTAAATAAAAGATTTATTATAAATATTTTGGTACTAAATGTCTTTTTAACGTTTCTATGTAAATGTCTTTTATAAAAAGGGAAGTATAGTCATGAATGTGATTCCCATATTTGTAAACGATGTTGCACACCGGAGGGGATGAAACCATTCTGATCATTCAGAATGGTTTTGTTATTTATTATAGTAGAGACCCGGTTCAAAAAAAGTAACCAGTTGATAATACAATTTGCATAAAGGAGCAGGGATGAATTGTTGTATAGAAGATCCAATAAAAGGAGAACATTATTTTCAAAAGCTGAAAAACAGGGCAAAGAAATATTTTATTGATATTAATTAAGAAAGCAGTGAAGTCATTTGATAATTATCAATAAGATGCTATTAAAAGCCGCCAAATTGAATAATATTAAATAAGGAAGCCGTTGAGAATCAATCCAGTATTACGTAATTGTTAAGTACCCGGGTATTCTTGCAATTAGTTTGGTACAAATTCACAATCGAGCGTTTCTAGGATGCACACGCATTGAATGCACATTCCAACCTGATCCCAATAGCGTGTGCAGACCATTTACCTTTTCCTGCACTACGATTGCCACACCATCTATCCTTGCAACATTAAGAAACTGATATGCCTGATCATGTATTAGGGATTCAGGCCTATTATTTAAACTATAGAAATGACTTTAGTAGTAAAAAGAATTGCATCCTTAATTATTAAACAGTGGAGAGGAGAATTGAATGTCGAAGAAACGATAGAATTGGAACAGTGGGCAGCACAAAGTGAGAGCAACCGCGAGTTGCTGCAATTGTTATCGCATGATGAAACCCTGCGACAGGAATTGATCACCTATTATGAAGCCGAGGCTTCCAAAGAAGCCATATGGAAGAAGATAGATGAAGCTACCAATGAAACCACACAAGTAATTCCTATGCCTGTACCGTATCAAAAGAAATACAGGTATATGGCGGCTGCGGTGACGGTAGCAGCAGTTTTAACAACGGTAGCTTACTTCTGGTTCCAGGGAAAACCCAGGCCAGTTACAACACCAATAGCCCAAACCACTACGCCCTCCGATGTATTGCCAGGCGGTAATAAAGCCATTCTAAAGCTGAGCGATGGAAGCACCATTGTGTTGGACAATGCGCACAACGGCGTATTAGCTATGCAGGGGGCCGTGCAAATAGAGAAGCAGGAGGGACAGCTGGAGTACAAACAAGGAAATGCAGAAGCTGCAGTGGCATATAATACACTGTCTACACCGGCGGGCGGACAGTTTCAAATTAAATTACCAGATGGAACCCGCGTATGGTTGAATGCAGCATCGTCAATCACATATCCCATTGCATTTACGGGCAACGAACGCCGGGTTTCAATTACGGGCGAAGGCTATTTTGAAGTCACGAAAGATGCCCGTAAGCCATTTAAAGTAATTATACAATCAGCGGCAGGGGAGAACCAACGATCAACAGAAGTAGAAGTATTGGGCACGCACTTCAATATAAATGCCTATGACGATGAAGCGGTGGTAAAAACTACGCTGCTGGAAGGAAAGGTGAAGGTGGTGAATGGTCAATGGTCAATGGTCAATGGCGCCACAACAGAAAAGCAATCAGTAATATTAAAGCCTGGGCAGCAGGCCCAAATTAATGGACAAGGACAGGGACAGTTACAGGTGAAAGACAATGCCAATATGGAAGAAGTGGTAGCGTGGAAGAACGGAGAGTTCCTTTTTCAACGGGCCGATATAGGTATGTTGATGAGGCAGGTAGCGCGGTGGTACGATATAGAAGTGAGTTATCCGAATGGTAAACCCAAAGATAAGTTTACGGGAAAGATAGGCCGGAATGTAAATCTGAGCCAGTTGTTGGAAATTTTGAAGTATTCAGAGGTTAGGTTTGAATTGAAAGGCAGAACATTAGTAGTAAACAATTGACCCAGCTTTCGCTGAAGCTTCAGCGGGCAAGCCATAAAAAAAATGCCGCCTCATGTTCGAGATGAGACGGCTGTTTGGTTGGGTCATTTCTAAATAAAACTGTTAGAACATTTCTATTTATCAAACCTAAAATGCAAATGTATGAAATTACGGACCTGGTGCATCCGTATGGGTCAGATTTTGACCAAAACTGTATTGGTATGTACAGTATTTCTTGTTTTTTTAACGCTTTTTTGTCCGCAATTAACAAAAGCAGAAAATGACCGGGGCGGGATCACGATCCGACAGCAAAATGTCCCGATCGAAAAAGTCTTTCAAAGCATCGAAAAGCAAAGCGGTTATCGCTTTTTTTACAACGAAACATTGCTCCAGGGCGCAGGCAAAGTAACACTCAATCTGCAAAATGCGAGTCTGCAGGAAGCCCTGGAAGCCTGTTTTCGCAATCAGCCATTAAGCTACGCCATTGTAGAAAAAACCATCATTGTCAAAAAAAGGCCGGAACAGCAGCAGTCCACAGCACCAATCACTGCAACCGTAACCTTTTCCAAACCCGGGAAAATAATTGCAGTCCGGGGTAAAGTCACCAGCAACAATACGCCAGTAGCCGGCGCTACCATTATGATCAAAGGCACCGACAATGGCGCCAATACCGACAATGAAGGCGTTTTTACACTACCAGAAGTAGAAGATGATGCAACGCTGGTGGTGAGCAGCGTGAGTCATGCAATGCGTGAAATAAAGCTCAACGGACAAGCCTATATCGCTATTGATCTTTCCAAACAAACCGATGATCTGGATGAGGCTGTTGTGGTGGCGTATAATACGACGACAGTGAAAAAAAATACGGCCGCCGTAACTGTAATAAAAGGTGAACAGATACAAACATTACCGAACAGAAGTTTTGATAAATCTTTACAAGGTTTGGTACCAGGCTTGCTGGTAACACAGGGTACGGGGCAGCCCGGTGGTGGTATGTCGAATTTTGTATTGAGAGGTATTGCCACTGGTGGGGACATAAAGGATTTCCAAACCGTAAGAAATCCATTGATCGTTGTGGACGGCATACCAGTGTTTCAGGATCCGGTTCAGTCTTTAGGCAGCGTTGCACCAAGCAACAACCCCATGGCTCAATTA
>DASUVL010001099.1:0-3388 GCA_036379015.1 Niastella sp. | reverse complement strand
TCAGCAAACACGAGTCCGGGTTGCTTCCTGACAGATTCATATACGAAAAAGCAATTAAAATATTGAACGATGGGAAATGAATTATCGAAGTCCGTAATGGATCAAATAAAGGCAGATGCAAAAATGCGCACTGGTTATGATGAAAATGCGGATCATAAGCCTTATGATAAGGGGATGTATCACGGGTTCGTGTCAGGTGCTGCAATCTATACCGACAAGGCGCAGGAGTTAATAGACGAAGCATTACACAAAGAGCGCAATGCCATTCAGGCGAAGATGACCCAGATGGAGGCGGGTTACCTGAAACAAATCCAGTGTATGGCAGATGCGTTGGAGGCTTTCGCAGAGAGTAGTTGCGATTACGAAAGTGTAAACTTTGGCAAGCCAGTTCATAGCCCCGAATGCAGGGCCTGTAAAGCGAGAGAGCTTGTGCAACAATTCAAGGACGGGAAGGGGAGGGAGGTGCAGAAACCCGAACCCCCGCTATTGTTAAACACATGTGGCATTTGCAAAGAAAGGCCAATAGGTAGCGGTATTACCGTTTGCGATGAATGTTACAAAAACTTTGATGGTGATCGTCGTGGATTTTGGGATAGCAGCAATTATCATTAACTAACCCAACAAAATAAAAGCAATGCCTAGTATTTACGAGTTTGATGTCTCAAAAGAAAGCAGAGAAATGTTTATAACATTAGTTGATAAGCAGGGAAACAAATATCGCGTTCAGGCCGACATTAGCGGTGGGTTCAAAATAACCAAGACTGGTGCTTTTTTAGTAGATGCAATTACAGTTCACCCCAGTTGCGCTAATGAAATACGAATCAATTAAAATAGAAGCAATGCACTTATTTATAGCGAGTGTTGCGTTCTTTTTATTAGTTATAGCGGGATTGCTTATATTAAACAAAGAACACTAAACTGAAATAAAAGCAAGTAACATGTCACTAAAAATAAACAAACGACAATTTAAGAAATGGATAGCCGCGCTGGATAGCGGGGAGTATAAGCAATGTCAGCTACAATTGCAGGACGCTTATGGATACTGTTGCCTTGGGGTCGGGTGTAAAGTTGTGATCCACGAGAAGATGCAGTTTAAGAAAGATGATCGCCTGTATGGTACGTTCCCAAATGATCAATTGATGGCACTGGCATGGTTAACGGGCATAAATGACGACTTTGAGAAAAAGACTGGTCGTTATATTTCATGGCTAAATGACAGCGATGGCTACACCTTCCCCGAAATCGCAACGCTACTCGAATTAGTTTATATACATAAAATACTGGATTGATATGGAAGATATAATTGCAGAAATGACAGCCGTAATGCGCGAAGCAGATGTTGCCTTTGAGACAGTAGGTGGCGGCACGCGTCACTATGTGCGTGATGTATTATTGCCAATGATGGAGAAAGCCGGACTGAAAATTATAAAAGATGGGCAAACCGCGCCCGGCGCGGTGTGGGTGAAGGCGAGTGATCGTTTGCCTGGGTTATCCATTCGGGCGAAATGGCGTTCCATATGGGATGCAGAATGGGAGGGACTTACTTCTGAACTTCTTATGGAAACGCCAATCGGCGCTATACAGCGTGCTGAATGGCTCGACGAATCAGGAACAGCCGCAGTGGGGAGGGAGGAAATCGACATCGACGAACTTTGGGATGAGCATTCAGAACTTATCGACGATGACATTGATAGTCTTTCGCGATGGGCGGGTAGCGCTGTGATATCCCGGGAGCAGTTCAATAAAGTGATTGCTAAATTCAAACAACAAAAGGAGGGGTGATGACCTGGATCTCAGTAACCGACCGACTGCCCGAAAAGCACGCATGGTGCCTGATATACAGCGCTGGCGGGATATCGATATCTCAGTTCACCGACCGCAACAGAACCTATGGGTATCATTATAAGGAGGTGTGGTTCTGCAAGTCGGGTCGCCAGATGAGCAAGAAAACAATCACTCATTGGATGGAGTTGCCAGGGAAGCCGTGAGGAGTAACCAAAACCAAACTGTATGAAAAACCAAGCCGACGAAAAATACATCATCGAATTAATCCGGGAAGGGAAGGCCAATAAAGAGATAGCCGATGCGCTTCATAAGTCGATTGGCGCAACAGAAAATATCATTCACCGGCTCCTTCGAAAGTATAACTGCAAGAACCGCGTCCAACTCGCACTAATAGATACGCAGGTTCCACGTGAATCTATGGAAACATAGATGCTACTAAACGAAACATAAGCCTAATTTTATTCCGCAATCAATCGGTTGCGGTTTTTTATTATGGAAACCCCTGTAAATAACAATGATAAACAAGGGATCGGCGGTAGGCCTGAGATTTTCACCCAGGAAACGGCTGATCGCATTTGTGAGTTAATATCAACAACCTCAAAAAGTTTACGAACGATATGTAAAATGGACGGAATGCCGTCAGTAAGAACTGTTTTACGGTGGCTAAGAGAGGATAAGGAAGGCTTTTGCGCACAATACGCGCGCGCGAAAGAGGAGCAGGCTGATTATATAACCGAGGAAATGATAGAGATCGCTGACGATGGCAGCAATGATTTAATGACGATCGAGAAGGGTGACGCTTCATATGAGGTGGAAAACAAAGAGGTGACCAATAGATCAAAGCTCCGCGTTGAAACAAGAAAGTGGATTGCCAGCAAGTTAAAGCCAAAGAAGTATGGCGATAAGATAGGCCATGAACTAACCGGTAAAGACGGCGGCCCGATCGAGGGCAAATTCGAAATCACCCTTAATCTCAATAAATAGTGTGGCGACCAAGAACCAAATCATTGAAGAGTTTTATAGAAGCAAAGAATTCAATGATTGCATTGGTAAGATGGAGCCTGACCATTTACGTGATGATCTGAGGGCAGAGGTGGTGCTAATATTACTTGAAACGAATACGGATAAGCTACTAGCCATCCATGACGCAGGGGCTTTAAGGTACTACGCAGTTCGGATTATCATCAACCTTATCCAATCAAAGACCAGTTTGTTTTATAAAAAGTACCGGCAACAATTTACGCCGATTGGAATCAGGCAGGACTATAGCGGCAATACATACGTAGACGAGATGATTAAGATTGGAAAATCTTTCGATAAGATGACTATGGACTTCCAATTGACCCAGGAAGAAGATCATAAAGAACGCGAGGCAAGAGAGGATGCAGAAGAGCGAGCGATGCGGGAGATCGATAATCTGTATTGGTATAACGCAGGCATAGTGAAGCTGTATCTAAAGCACGGCAACTATAGGGCGATCGAGGAGGATACCGGGATACCATACAGTAGCGCATATAAGACTGTTCAAAAATCATTTCAGGAAATAAGAGAAAAAGTTTTACGATGAAAATAATTATTAACTGGTTCCTGTTCTTGTTTGCAA
>DASUVL010001098.1:0-3131 GCA_036379015.1 Niastella sp. | reverse complement strand
CAATATTACCGGTTTAATGGTGGGTTTATCAATAGGTAACCTCATTTTATTGTGGGTGCAGGATGAAAGGAGCTATGATAGTTTTCACCGGCAGGCTTCGCATATTTACCGCCTTGAAAACAGGGTTGGAACAGGATCAAGTCGCCAGATATGGACGCAAACCGCTGCTCCCATTGGCATGTTGGCGAAAAAAGAACTGCCGCAGGTCAAAGAATTTGCCCGCATGGCTTACGTAGGCTTTTATGATATTTTCAAATACGAAGACAAAGTATTCAACGAATCTAATATCGCGTTTACCGATCCTTCTACATTTTCCCTATTCGATTTTCCACTGATCAAAGGGAATACAGCTAACCCCTTCCCCAATGACTATTCCCTGGTGATTACCCAAAGCACAGCCCGGAAATATTTTGGCAATGAGGACCCTATCGGAAAAGTTCTCCGTTCTAACAACGAGACTAATTTCACTGTTAGTGGCGTCGTCAAAGATTTTCCCAAAAACTCCAGTATCAAAAGGGATTATTTCATGCCCATGAGCCTGCTCAACAAAAAACTGTATGAGAATAATGATCCACCGGGCCGGCATTTGAACAATGATTTCCACCAGTTCCAATATGAGACCTATCTTTTATTACAACCAGGTGTTTCTCTGTCAAAATTATCAAAAGAACTCAGAGATATCCATTTAAGAAATAAAGCCGATGATACCGATATTGAATACCTGCTGCTTCCTATACAAAAGATGCATTTATACAATGCAGATGGCGCGGATGCCGGGATTGGAACAGTTAAGATGTTTGCACTGATCGCCCTGGTGATACTGGCCATCGCCTGTATCAATTATGTAAACCTGTCCACAGCCCGTTCTATGTTGCGCGCCAAAGAAGTGAGCTTGCGCAAAATTGTAGGCGCTGCCAAATGGCAATTATTCATGCAGTTCATGGCAGAAACAGCCCTGCTGTTTTTGTTTTCCGCCATATTATCTGTAGGACTTATGTTCCTGCTGATGCCTTTATTTAATGAGCTTTCGGGTAAGCAGGTGGAGCTTCAATTATCGAATTGGAAGATCTGGCAGGTAATGCTTGTAACCATCACCAGTACGTTGGCTATATCCAGCATTTACCCGGCCCTGTTGCTATCCTCCTTTGAACCGCTCAAGGCATTGAAAGGAAAGATCGCTGCCCGGTTAAGTGATACCGTGTTCCGGAAAGTACTGGTAGTAGTGCAGTTTACTTTCTCTATCATATTGGTAACAGGCACCCTGATCATCACTAAGCAAATGCACTATATCCGCTCCAAAAAGTTGGGGTATGAAAGAGAACATGTGTTCGGTTTCTTTATGCGCGACATGCGCGACCACTACGATGCGGTAAAAGCAGAGTTGTTAAAGCAACCTGGTATAGCGGCGGTTACCTGGGGTAGTTCCAATATTGTGCAAATAGGCCAGCAAACAGGCGACAATGAATGGAATGGTAAAGAAAAAGGTGAAACCATGATGGTATACCCAACAGCCATTGATAAAGATTTTATTCCTTTTTTCAAGATGACCATGGCTCAAGGCAGCAACTTTACCGGTGCGGTAAGCGACAGTTCACATTTCATTTTAAATGAAGCGGCGGTAAAAGCCATCCGGCTTAAGGACCCTATTGGTAAACGTTTCAGATTAAGACAGAACGATGGAACGATCATTGGGGTGGTGAAGGATTTTCATTTTGCTTCCATGAAGCATAAAATAGAGCCCGCTGTTTTCTATTTTAAGAAACAACCCGCAGGGGCTATTTATATTAAAACCACCGGTGCCCATGCGTCTCAGGCTATTGCAACAGCCAAACAACAATGGGACCAATACAATGCCGGCTACAATTTCGAATACCACTTTTTGGATGATGTATTCAACAGGCTGTATACCGAAGAGCAACAGACAGCCACCCTGGTAAAGATCTTTTCCGGCATTGCGATCCTTATTTCCTGTTTGGGGTTATTGGGATTGGCAACGTACACAGCCCAGGTACGTACACGCGAAATTGGCATTCGTAAGGTATTAGGCGCCAGTGTAACTGGTATCATCCAGTTACTGACCAAAGACTTTATTCGGCTGATAATAGTAGCCATCGTAATTGCTGTACCTGTGGCCTGGTTTCTCACAAATAAATGGTTACAGGATTTTGTATACCGTATTGACCCAGGATATACAGATTTTGCATTGGCAGGGATTATGGCCATAGTGATCGCTGTTATTACCATCAGCTTTCAATCTATCAAATCGGCGCTGGCCAGCCCGGCAAAAATTTTAAAAACAGAATAAAGACTGATCTGTAAGTTTCATCCATGAATATTTCAGGCTGTTGGCGATTGTCAATAGCCTTTTTCATATGAAAATATTAATTGTGTTTTGGCCAGATGGATCTTACCATGACAAAATTTTATTCACGCCATTTCCATTTTTTTATTGGAGTTCATGAATCTCGCTGACGCTCGATTTCATGGCCCTGTGTGTCTTAATGAAAATTTTGTCATGGACGATTCATTTAAACAACTGGGCTATACATTAATCAGGGTTGGATTTCCCGGCTCAATACTTCTTCCAGATTATTCTGCAACTTATATGTCTCCCTCAATTCTTTCACTTGTTCCTGCCTTTTCTTCTTACACTTTTCTTCCATAATTTCTTTCCATAGTATGTCTTTTACTTCTGTTAGTAACTGTAACCGCCGGCCGGATTCAGATTCCTTTATAATTACCATATAACGGTCATTAAAAGGTACAGGTCGAGACATTTCCCCGACCGGCAAATTAAAGATCACTTTCAGCACCGTATCGGGTAACGAACGCTCATTGTATTGTAACAGGCGGTGCCGATCTGTATGTAGTATTCCATTCAAATGGGCTGTGTCAATAACATCGATTGCTGCAGCCAGGGACAGGCTGTCACTGCGGATCAATTGGGAGCTATTAGACCTGCCAGTGGTATGGTTGGGCTTGTTAAGCCGTGACAACAAAGTAATTCGGCCAGCCATAGCATGGTTTCGGTTATCAAAAACAAGCATGGAAACTATAGCTTCGGTAGCCTGAACAAAGTCCTGTTTCCGGCCTTCATAACGATCCCCGATCTCCCGGTCAGTTATTTTAAT
>DASUVL010001097.1:0-2806 GCA_036379015.1 Niastella sp. | reverse complement strand
GATCGCTCATCATCAAACATGCTTAATGCAATGACGTTTATTAAAGGGGCATTTTTCTTTAACCACAAGGTTGTTTCAAAGCCATCCATCACGGGCATGTTAATATCCATTAAAACCAGGTCGGGTGTTTCCCGTTTGTCAATTTGGTCAATCAATTTCCTGCCGTTGTCACATTCATACAGAACGGAATAACCCAGGTCCGATATAATGCCCGCCAGTCCACTGCGTAGCAATGCGTGGTCGTCAACAAGCACAATTTTTATCATATCACACCGCCATTTGTTTCATAAACAATATTATTTCATGGTACATGAAATAATACAGGTGAAAACACGGTATTTTAAAGCATAAAAAAACCGGGATGATGTACATCCCGGCCTATATATTTAAAGGAAACTGTTTATTAGGTCTTCAACTCAACCCCAGCGACTTCGATTTTACAGATGAAATTTCATATTTAACGGTGATACCGCGTTTGGTATCAGCTATTTTGTGGGTTACTTTCGTATTTGGCTTAATGGTATGGAAATCTTCATATTTGGTTTCCCAGATACTACCGTTGGCTTTTATGTACATTATTTTTACCCGTACTTTATCGAGCGTATAGTCGGTTGGATTGTTTACGCTGATCTCTAAATTGGTAATTCCGCCCAGGCGGCTGTGTTCGTAATCATTGCTTTCGGTTTTTACGTAAGACATGATATTATTACGAACCATCTTTTTTACGCTTGCTTCTCCGCCTGTGATTGCACCCTGTTTACCGGCTTTACTTTTTACGGGCTGCTCGGTGTTATCATTAGACCCGTCCTGCCTGTAAATGGCGGCTAATACACCCAGGACAATGACAAAAGGAATGAGTATGATCCAGCGGAGGGAAAAATTCTTTTCGTGTAGATCTGCAATTTCGTTTGGAGCTAGCTTTTTTGTTGTTTCACGGATAACAGGTTCTTTCATAATGTCGGATTTTTTCAAGGATACGGTGCTTACCGGGTGCAAAATATATATTTTTTCTTGTACCTCGAAATTGCCTGTAAAAGACAATTCCTGCCATGGAAAATAAAATGCATCACCATTGATTACACGAATAATGCCAAAATCTACACACTTATTGACAAGTTTAACACGGTTATAAAAAGAATTGGAAGGTATTTTCACTTCTGCTATTTTTGGCTACTCATATTCGTTAGAGATACTACCGTAATTTTCATCTCCTTCTATACGTTTTAATCAACGATTTACTGTTTCGTTGGATGTAGATTAATAATTAGTCACTTTTTTTATTATTAACATAAACCTGTTTTATGAAAGCAAAATTCTATTCACTTCGATCCCTGTTTTTTATTGTATTCCTATTATTTAGTTCTGCGGAAACTATAAAAGCGCAAGCAGTCGCATTGTCGGTGTCAAATCCTACAGTTGGTGGTGATGGTACCATTGCCAAAGGTGGCGACAGGCTTATATATTCTATTGTTGTTACCGGGCCTGTGATAATGATAAATCCCAAAGTTAGTTGTCCTGTTCCGGTTGGCACATTTTATGTGCCGGGGTCAACTACTTTAAATAATACACCATTTCCCGACCAGAATAATACAATGCCCTGGGCAACAGCACAGTTAATTCCAGTGCCTGGTGCCAGTGGAGAGGTTACAATAAACTTTGAAGTGGAGGTGGCTGCCAATTTTGGTAATATTACTGGTGAAGCCCAGCTACAGACTGTGAATTATCCACTTGCTACTTCCAATCAAACGGTAACCAACCTTACGATTCACGCTGCTTGCGGTTCGTTTTATACGCTGACTACAAATGACCCGGAAGGGTATACGCCTAACCCTAATGTGCCTTTACCTTACCGATATATACGGTCATTGAATCTCACAAATGGAGCCTCCTCCGGAAGCTATTATAACGGTGCTACCGGACTGTGTAAGAATGCTAATGACAACAGCAATTTGCCGGCAGGTTCTGTTTTAAAAGACGCTTCAGCAATGGCTTCCTTTTCTGGCCTCATATATTTTGTTAACAAACCCATTAACAACCAACCTGCTGATCTTTGCTACCTTCAATACTTGTCAAGTAATGCTGTAGCTTACCAATTTGTGGGTATACCGCTTACAAATAATACGACGTCTCCCATTACCCGGATGACTTTTGATGCAATCAATAATGGGTATGCTATAACAGATAATGGCCAGGAGTTTATCCATTTTACGGCCTATTATTCTGGTAGTCCTGTTATAGATAACCCTGTGCCGCTTACAAATGATCCAGGTAATGGCGTACACGATATATTAGCTGAGAGAGGTGGCGATATTTGTCCTGATGGCTCTGGTAAATTGTTATTGATCCCTAATTCAGGTAATGTATACCGAATTGATCCCATCACTAAAATTGCTACCTACCTGGGCTCAATAGCCGGTTTCCCGGCAGCCGGTTGTAATTCAGTTACTATTGATAGAGCAGGCATTATTTATATTGGCGGATTTTATCAAACGTTATTTAAATTAACGCTTTCTTCTATGATCCTTACCAGCGTAAACAACTATAATATGTATGTGAGCGGCGATTTTGCCAGTTGCGTGGTGCCATTACAGCCTGCACGGGTAGCTACCAATGAAAACGCAACTAGTAATGTAAATAGTACTGTGCAACTGAGTGGTGAGGTATTTGCCAAAGTGCAACCCAACCCATTCAAAAAAATGTTGAATGTGCAGGTGCAGTTGAATACTACAGAAGTTGTTCGCGTACGGTTGATCGATTTTTATGGAAGAACTGTGTATGCAAGATCAGAGAAGTTAAGCACAGGTTC
>DASUVL010001096.1:0-16888 GCA_036379015.1 Niastella sp. | reverse complement strand
TACGTGTTTCAGGATACAGGTCTCAGGGCGTTATGCGTAGCTGTCTTATTCTTGCAACTTGTTCAACCTGTAACCTGTAACTTATTACAGCCCCATTTTCAAAGAAAACGTAAACTGTTTTTGAACGGGTTGAGCAACACCACCGGTATTGAAAAATTCTGGGTCCTGTCCCTTTAATTTTTTATCTGAATAAATTAACCAGGGATTGTTCGACACCGCTTGCAAAGCCAGGCTGTTCATACCTATCCGCTTAATTATATTGGCAGGTACCATCCAGGTAAACGAAACATTCTTTAATCTTACCATATCTCCCCTGGCTATCCGCTCGGTTGAATAATTGTAATTGTTGTATGGGGTAGTACCGCCTAACTGTGATTGTTCAAATGCACCCAGTATTGATGGTACCGTGGTGTATTTTTCATCGCCCGGCATGGTCCAACGGTCATAAAACTCTTTGGGCATGGCATCCAGGTCGGAATAACTGTTTTTAAAGGCCGGGTATAACCTGATCTTATTGCCTGCCTGATAGGTGATGAAAATACTCAGAGTAAAGTCTTTATAACTAAAGCTGTTTAACCAGCCGCCGGTAAGTTTGGGATCAACAGGGCCTTCATACACCAGGAAGCTTGTATTTTGATCCTGCAGGAATACGTTCGTTCCTAATTTACCTGTTTCATCAATGAACTGCGGTTTACCGGTAAAATGCTCCAGTCCCTTGAAGTTAATAGAGAACAAACTACGTACCGGGTATCCTTGTTTATTACCGCCTTCTGCAGCAACCAGATCCCAAATAAGTGGCTCGTTGCGGGCGTTGGTTATTTTATTGGTGTTGTAACCGGCCGTTACATTGGTACGCCATTTAAAGTTCTTATTATTCACCAGCACATAGCCTACCAGCAATTCAGCCCCCTGCGATTCCATATCGGCATAGTTGGCTGCTTTATAAGGCTCTCCACCTACACCCGAAGTTTTAACCAGGGCTATCAGGTCGAAGCTGTTGCGATGGTAAACATCAACACTGAAATTGAGGCGCTTGTTTAACAAGGTAGCATCAACACCCAGGTTGGCCGTATATAACTTTTCCCAGGTAAGCTCTGAATTCTCCAGGTTCGCCAGTTGTATTACCGACTCACGTTCTGTTAAATAAGTCCTGTTGGTATTTATGTTCTTTAATACAATGTTCGAATTGGTGGCAGGTCCCATACTGGCGGTAAGACCATAGCTACCACGTACCGTAAGGGCATCTACCCAGGCCACATTCGCCATGAAGCCTTCCTGTTCTACGTTCCATGAACCGGCCACGCTCCAGGTGGGCAACCAGCGGGCCTGAGTTGATCTACCCAACCTGTTTGATCCGTCGTAACGAACCGTTCCGGTTAAGTTATATCTTGAATTATAGGTATAGGTTCCTGATCCGTAGAAGGCCACAAACCGGTCATAATCTTTCGACATGCCATAATACGGAAAGTTCAACTCAATGGTCTGTTTCAAAATACGGTAATCAATAAAAGGCACACCACCGTTCTCATACTGGTATCCGTAACCGGTATTTGAAAACTGTTGGCGGTCGGCATATTTTACCTGCATACCAACCAAACCACTAACGGAATGCAGATCGTTGAATGTTTTATTGTAGTTCAGACTGTTCCGGAAATCATAGCTTAACAGCTGGTCTTCTGTGCGGTTATAAAAACCGCCATAAGGCAACACGACCACCGGCTCTGCATCGGGATCTTCCGGATCGCGGTACAGGAACTTGTTATTGGCCCTGATAGTAGACGTGTTTGCCGACCGGTAGGCATTGGCCATATTCGACTTCTCTGTGATCTGGTGCTCCCGGCTCGATTTAACAAAGCGCAATGCGCCCACAAATTCGTATCTCAGTTCGGGAGTGATCTTATAATTTAAACTTCCCTGCAACCGGAGATCTATCACTTTCAGATCTAAATAATTATTCTCCAGTTCCGTGAGGATGTTGAAAGGTGCAAAGTTGCGACGAAAATATTCCCGGCTGCCCTTTTCATCAAATGCCGTTAAGGTACGGCTTGAATTGAGTGAGTAGCTGAAAGGATTGATGTCGAAATCCCGGTCATAACTACCCTCTACCGCATTGCTGATACGGGACAAAGCACCGGGCGCTTTTTGTTGCCGTACCGATCCAACAGTGGTAAAATCGGCCGACAGCTTTTCGTTGAATTTATAGTTGTTGCGAAAGTTCAGGGTATAACGGCTTACTTTATCGGCAATAGTCCAGCCGTTATCGCCGTAATAACTGGTAGAAAAATAAGATTGGGAACGGTCGGTTCCGGCTGAAATGCTGAGTGAATGTTCCTGCATAAAGTTGTTGCGGAACAGCAGATCGAACCAGTCGGTATTTGCTTTTGCATACCGCATCAGGAAATTCTTTCGCGCGGGCTGGGTATTAGGAAGGGCAAATGTGCCATCGCTGTTTACCTGGTTCAACAGTTCATACATTTTACCATACACCCCGTTATCTCCCCGGTCAAGAATATTGGCGTTCAGGCTGCCCTTTCGCTCCAGCTCGGCCAGTACCGACATTTGCTGGGCGGAGTTCATGATATTAAATTCCTGGTAAACAGGTTTCAGATACGTACTGAAATTAGCACTGTAATTTACGTTTGGCTTTCCGGCCCGGCCTCTCTTGGTGGTGATAACCACTACCCCGTTCATGGCTCTGGCGCCATACAGGGCAGCTGCAGACGCATCCTTTAAAATGTCGAAGCTTTCAATATCGTTGGCATTTAACCCGGCCACGGCGGAACCTAATAAAGTAGTGGGGTCGCCGCTCGATAACTGGTCGTTTGAAATGTTTACGATATCCTCCAGCACCACGCCATCTACCACCCACAATGGTTTGTTATCACCGTTGATAGAAGTAGCACCACGCACCCGTACTTTAGGGGCCGTACCAAAGGTGCCCGACACGTTTTGAACCGATACCCCGGCAGCCCGTCCTTCGAGCATGCGGCTGATATCGGTTTGACCGTTCAACCTGGCTTCATCCATTTTTACCGTTGCAGCAGCACCGGCAAATTTCTTTTTTTCGATGGTCTGAAAACCGGTTACAATCACTTCAGACAATGCCTTGCCGCTTTCCGACAACTGCACATCTAAATATTTTTCGCCGCGTAAAATAATGGTTTGGGGAGCCTTGCCGGCATAGGTAAACCGGAGGCTATCGCCCCGGCGTGCGCCAATGGAAAATTCACCTTGCGTATTGGTAAATGTGCCTCTGCCACTGACCAGGTTCTGTACAGATACCTGCGGCAACACGCTGCCTTCTTCGGAGCCTGAAACCTTACCTCTTAATACCGTAGTATCCTGAAAAAAATGGAAGTTATTTATATGATCGGGAATGTCGTATGCAAGGGTAGTCACTGGCAAACAACCAGCTACAAATACCGACAATAACAGTCTTTTGAAGGAAGTTTGTGCTGCCTTTGCCTCAAAAGCGTTTTTTTTAAAACGCATAGCAATTAGTTTTTGATTACAGAAGATAGGTTAACAACTCACAAATCCTTTACAGATGCTCATTTAACCGGCCAGGCCGGTGCATTGGTTAATGCACAGGCCCGACAGGTTATTATTACAGATCGGTCTGAGGAAATAAATACGATTATTCTTTGTGCCCGGTTTCCCGGAAAAGAATGATTTCTTTAGGGACCAGTTTATTTGTCTGATTCAGATCTCTCAATCCTTAATGTTGAATAATTTTTTCACTTCTTCATAATTACTGTAGTTAACATTCTGGCGTGCAGGAACAGTTCCTGTAAGAATAATATAGCGATATTGACCGCTAAAATCAGCATCCCAGCTCGAAGTTAAATTGATTTTACCAACTTCATAATCTGCATTAACCCAGTAATATCCTGTTGGTTCTATAAAAGGAACGGAAACAATGTTAGGAGCTGCTGCCGTACCTAAATTAGCATATACTTTTACCATGCCTTTATCAAGAACATCTTTGGTAATTTTCGGGGCATCGATAGTGGCTATCGCAACGGTATCACCGGGCCTAACTATTGCCCCGTTATCAAAAGACACATCTATCCATGGAGAATAAATCGCATTGGCCACACCAGTATCACCCTTAGGGCCGGTATCACCTTTTTTACAGCTTACGGTGCTAGTTGACAAAAAGAGTGTAAAAAACACAACACAGGTAACAGAGAGGACTGAGAAAACGTGTTTCATAAAATGTAATTTTGATTATGTAGATGATCTTAAGCGTATACGAAAAAAAGCCCTAAATGGCTGGGTATTATCGCAATTTAAGGATTTTTAAACTCTATGTATTTAATATGATATACCCCGAAATGGTGGCTAATCAGCGTAAATGACATTAATCATCGGGCTCTGGTAACTAAAATGGCCACCAGTCTGGTTCCTGAGCAATAATAACTACAATAAATATAGCAGGAAAACCCGGGATTCCGGGCAAAAATAAGGCCCCTGGGCTATTCGATCAAGGCGAATTCCAGGGGCTTTTTGTTATAGTGCTTTTCCGCCATTAAACAGGCGGTAATAATCAGCGAGTAATCTATTTACCGGCAACCATCATACCCGACCGTTCATCGATTATCCATGACATATGGTCGATAACCAATGTGCGCTTGTCTATTTTAGTTGGTTGCCTGGGTACCATTCGTGATTGGAGTACCATTGTTGATCGTAGTACCATTATTAAGCATTTTGAATACCACGCGCCGGTTCTTTTCACGGGCCGATGGGATATCCTTTCCATCAGGCGTTGTTTCTTTTTCTATCGGACAACATTCGCCAAATCCTTTAGGCGTAAGCTGCCTGGGCGATACTCCAGCGCTTATCAGATACTCGGCGCAGGCATTGGCCCGGCCCTTCGACAGGAACTCGTTCGATTTAACCGATCCCAAACCATCGGTATGCACATCGATCTCCAGCACAACAGCCGGGTTGGCCTTCAGGTAGGCGGCAATAAGGTCAAGGTATGGATACGATTCCTTCGCTATCTCGGTTTTTAACTCAAACACGATCTGGTAGGTAACCTCGGTCTTGTTCTTGAACGGATCGGGCTTTTTGGTTAAACATAACTCCTGGGCGTATACGGTATCGCCTTTTGAGGGATAAGCCGTCAGCAAACCACTCTGATAATCTTCCTGGGTTCCGCTGATCTGCAGGGCCATTCCGGCATCTGTTTGAATGGTGTACCGGCCGCCTGCCTGGGTTTTTATGGTAGCAATGTCGTTACCACGCGGGTCTTTAGCTGTTACGATAGCCCCTTCCAATGGTTTTTTGGAGTCACAATCCAGTACCACACCCGTAAACACCTGGTGGTAGTTCCTGTGTATTGAAAAGAGTTCCAGGCAACATAATGAAAAACGGTCGCTGCTTATCAGGGCATCTTCCAACAGGCCTTTGCCCTTGCCCACAAAATAAATATCGTCTTTTTCAGAGTTCACCGGGTATCCCAGGTTCAGCGCTACAGTCCACGACCCGCTAAAAGCGCCGGAAGAAGAAAACAGGTCAAAGCCACCCATACCGGTTCTGCCATTAGATGCAAATACCAGGGATTGGCTGCCGGCATGATAAAATGGTGCTTCTTCATCACCGGTTGTATTGATGGCAGGTCCTAAATTGGTCACCTGGCCGGGCATGCCTTTACTATCGAGGGGTGCCTGCCAGATATCAAAACCGCCAATACCATCTGACCGGTCGCTGGAGAATAACAGGAATTTACCGTCTGGTGTTACCTGAGGCTGCCGTGAGTTGAATGACTGCTCACTAAGTTTGCCGTCGATCAAAACAGGTTCACTCCATCTGTCGCCATTCCGCTCACTCATATATATAGCTGACAGCTTTTTAGTGTTTTTAACCACCCAGCCGGTAAAGAACATTATTGAACCATCGGGTGTAAAAGCAGGCGTTCCCTGCTGAATATTCCTAGTTGTTGATACGTTTATTTTTTCAACCTTTCCGAATCCGCCATTTTGAAATGGCGCCGTGTACAGTGCGTTATTATATCCTTCTGAACGGGTAGAAGTAAATGCCAGGGTGGTGCTGTTGATCCAGCTGGCTGCGTAGTTAGCGCCTTCTTTATTGATATTATTATTTAACCTTTCAATTTTAATACCGGTAGGTCCATTCGACAATTGTTGCTGAATGTATGTACAGTTCTCTATTTCCTGCTGCGCTTTTTTCGTGTACTGATCGCCTTCGGTATTTGCCTGAATGAACTTACCCAGTTCCTGTTGGGCAATGTTATAGTTTCCATTCGCGCGCAGGCAAATGCCATAATAATAGCGGGCCAGCGGAAAGGTGGTGGAATCTTTCTTCAGCAATAATTTATACCACTGTTCGGCATGAATAAAATCATTCAAATTATAATAGCAATCGCCCATATGGTATAACAGGCTTCCATCCAACCCGCCCAGATCGTTGGTATTGATCAATGCAGCGCCCTGCTTTTGAACTACGTAGGCATTATACCCTGAACGGGAGGGTGTTTTACCACTTAAGTACTTTTCAAAGTAGTGTGCGGCAGAATAATAATCGCCCTTGGCATAAAACTGTTCGGCCACTCGTTTAAAGTTGGTTGCCTGCGCATTTACTGCAGCGGCAGCCATTCCTAAACCGGCAATTATTATAAAATGCTTAAACATAATTTGCTAATTTGATAATGTGCTAAAATCGTGAATGGTGAATGGTCAATGGTGAATAAAACCCGCCCTCACTTCCCCATTCATCGTTTTCATTTATACTTATTACTTACAACTCGTTGCCTTGCCCGCTGTCCGCGTGTCGCCGAAGCTTTAGACGCTTGCGCCATAGCTTCAGCGTCGGAGCACGGAGGCACAAGCCTTGGCGAAAGCGGGCCTTCTCTTACAACCTCGGACACACAAATGGTACGGCATCTGGTTTAACAGATTTGCGGCCAATGAGTGTAAGCGATATTTCAAAGTTATTGGCATTGCCTGCCACTTTTCCCAGATCGGATGTATTTACATCATAACTCACACTGATCATATAATTCTTATAATAAACACCGGCATAAGGACACAACGCATCTTTAAACCGGTAGTTCGCCCCCAGTAAAAAGTCGGTAGTTTCATCTACCCGCATTTGAACATAAGCGCCCACCATTTTTTCCTGGCTGTTCCCCTGCCGCATATACAACACGTTCGGCGTAATGCTTACATTTTCATTCACATTATATTTCAAACCACCATGGGCCGTAAGCCGCATCGGCATTTTTTCATTTCCACTGGCCAGAAAGGGGTCCTGCGGTTGTGTTAAATGATAGGCAGAGATACCACCAAACAGGTTGGCTTTTTTTCCCGGTGTTCCATCATAATATACCGCGCCTACACCTGCATCAAAGGCAATGGCCGATGTTTTACTTAATGTCTCCGGGGTGCCGTTTCTCGTTGGGTCGAAACCGGTGTATTGATTCCACTGATCGCCCGTTTGAAACTTAGATGGATCGAACCGGCGATTGATGGCACCGAAGGCCATACCCATTGAGATCTGGTGATAGCCAAAGCGAACACCATTATAGGCCATGGTAGCATACCCGGTCATATAGCTGTAACCAATGGACCCTGCCCGCTGGTTCATGATATTCAATCCAAGGCTTACATTCTTATTCGTAACTATATCTGCTGAAATACCGGGTGTTGAAAATGGGTTGCTGATGCCGCCCCACTGGCTGCGGTACATGGCTGTAACCCGGTAATTACCATCGATGGCGCCCGTTAAAGCCGGGTTCAACCATAATGGATATGCATAATATTGCGAAAAATGTGGATCTGTTTGAGAATGACCTGTTGTCCCTGACGCAAGTGTCAGCAGTAACAAGCCGGTTTTTATAAGATATCGCATTGCAAACAGTTTTTGGGGGTTTACCGGATAAGATTAAATGATCCTTTTTTGGTTACGTTGGTGCCATCTACCAATGTTGCGGCTACCACATATACATATACGCCAATTGGCTGGGGTTTTCCTTTATAGTTTCCATCCCACGTGCTCTGTGTATCGTTACTTTCGAACACTTTTTCGCCCCATTGGTTAAATACCATCCAACGAACTGATGCCATCACATTGCTGTACACCTTGAACACATCGTTATGCGAATCGCCATTTGGCGTAAAGGTGTTGGGAACAAAAACGCCGTCGGTGATCGTTTTGCCTTCTGTCCATTGGGAGTAATATTCCGGGCAATCAACCCTTGATCCCAGCGCCTTTACTATCAAATTTACGCTCTGAGCGGGTTGTAAGCCGGTGATCGTATGGGTAGTGCCCATAGCGCCCGAAGAAGGTATTGTCCAGGTAATGCTATCGAGCGACACCCGGTAACCGGAGGTATATTGAACAGCCGGCCAGCTAAATGTGATGGTATTAACGCCAGCTTCTTTCATCGATAGCACCGGAGCGGTCAGGTTTCTACAGATGGTAAATTCGAATGCACCTATATCGGGGTTTGTTGTGTTCCTGGTAACATCCCAGATGTCATTGGAAATGCCTACGTTGGTCCCTTTATTTTCAAATGGTATTTTGGTGGGTGTAAGATCTCCATTGGCCATGTCATGAAATACAGGGTCCATGGTAATAGAGTTGGCATCTTTACGCGTAGCCAGCCAGTTAGTTAAAGTAGGATAAGGTATGCCTCCCATATACCCTACATTGTTGTTTGTGCCCCCGGCGGCTTTCATGTAATAGTTATTGTAATTGGCCGCCAGCCCGCTATCACTGTTAGAAAGATAGATACAATACTTTGGCCCGTTTCCACCTCGCTTTATGGTGATGCTGTTATCCCTTAATTCATTGCCTGTGTATAGTACCGTTCCAAACAGTGCGAATCCACGGGTAGCCGAACTTGATGTACTTGTAGTAGTATCTTCGAGTGAAACTGTATTGTGATAAAATTTTATATTACTTGAATTAATGGCATACAATCCCTCCTGAACGCCATTACCCCTCCAGTTATACAACGCATTATTACTAACCATTTGCGGCTTGTCTGGGGTAGTGACAACCGTTTCAAATCTTATTCCTTCCAATTGAAGAATAGAGGTTTTAAGATTGTCTAATAAGTTATGGATCTTATTTCTTGAAATGGTCAATCTAAAGTTTGCAAAGTATACATAAATACCTCCATATAGACTAGCATTAAAAACAGTACGGGTAGGAATACTGATATCATTGCTATCGATCACCAAATTTTCGGTACCGGCTACATAGATCCCAAAGTTCGTGTTATCTTTTATGGTGTTTTTCCTGATAATATTTCCAAGTGGTGGGGTGATTAATGCAGTACCAGTATCAGATTTCGAAACACAGGTAATTCCAACATGCCCGCCATTCACCTTATTATTGGCAATCAAATTGCTATCGCAATTACTTGGGTTAGTTGGATTTTTCGGATTAACATTATCACCGTTCATTACAATACCTGCAAAGAACAAACTTGTAGATGTTTTATTTAGATTCACCGTACATCGTTTTATGGTATTGTGATCGGCATCATTCATTAATTGTATACCAAATCCATAAGTCGTTGCACTTTTCACATCCACATTCAGGCTATCGATGGTAATATAATCAGCCCCCCTCAATTTTATTACTGCACTTTCAGTAGAGACAGTTGGCTGAAAGGTGATGGTTTCGCCATTACCGTTAAAAGTAACCGTTCTGGATGGGGAAGTATTTACAACAGGAATGATCACTTGCTCAGTATAAGGACCGCTGCCGCTTGCCACATTAAATACAACGTTGCCGTTGATACCACACTGCAATGCCCGTACTGCATCACTGAAGGAATTGAAATTAATACCACCGGTAGGTAAGGCCGAATTAATGGTATACGTTCCGTTATTGAGTGCAGATGTAACCAGCACCCTGATGGGTGAAGAATAGGCCGTAACGGCGCCACAAGTAACAGCCGCCCGGTAATATAAAGTAGTAGTAGGCGTACCTTCATAATAAGGGTAACCAATTGGGCCGGTCAAATTGGAATATGTACCTGATTGGGTGGTAGACGTTTGCCAGGTATAGGTTTGCCCACTTCCTGCCGTGTTTCCTCTTAAACCAATGGCCATCTTCGGGCCCATACACATGTTGGAATCAGGCGTTACAATGCCAGTACCTGCCAAAACAGATGCTGAACAGGGTGCTGACGTAAACTCTAAACACCCGGGGTCGGGGTTTGTAGTATTGCGGGCTGCGCTGTTAATATCCGTATTAATACTCACATAAACTGCCATATTATCTGCATTTTGGGCAGTTGGGGTGAAATTAAAACCCGCCAAATTCGTATATACCGGATCGATATCGGTTGAAAATTGATCCTGACCGGTAAATGTCCGCCAATTGGTTATTGTGTACTGCTGGTTTCCCGAATAATAGCCGTAAGCGCATACAGAAGCAATGCCTGTTTTCACGTAAATACAATTATTGTCACTTTTTAACCGTACCGGTAACACACCTGTGTAAATACCAATATTCCTGACAGTGCCAGGCCGCGTCAGGGTTGCAATATTATTCCTTACTGTTACATCGGTAACCTGGTCCAAATATATCCCGTATGATTCTATGCCGGGCATCGTTTGATCATCGATCGAGATCGTATTATGGTATATATTAAAATAAGAACTGATCCCGCTACGGAAAGCAATGCCATATTGTATCCCATTTGATTGCAAATTATAAATAAGGTTATTGGCAATAAGGCTTTCATTACCGGCAACGCCTACGGAATTGATCAGGATCCCATGAAGTTCATTGCCGGTCTTTGATGGATCAACCCATAGATCATGGATACGGTTGTTGGTGGCAGCCAGGCTTTGATTATTATTATTAATAAATATACCCGACGATTTATTTAAATTCAGCCCACCACCTGTTATTTCATTCCTGTCAACCTGCGTGCCGCTGTTATAACACAGCTGAATACCATAATAAGAGAAATTGGAAATGGCATTGTTCAAGATCCTGTTCCCTGAGATATACACTACAGGATTACTTCCAACCGGTTTTGATGCCAGGGTTATACCTACACTACCTCCGTTTATAACATTCCCCTGTATCAGGTTATTATCACAATTACTATATCCTTCAGAAAGTGAGTTATCATTATTCCCATTGACCACAATTCCTTCGGTAGATTCGGGAACGTTGACATTCAGGGTAGTGGTGATACGGCAGTTTTTGATCGTATTATTATCAGCATCATTTAGTAAATGAAAACCATAACCGTATTCACCCACATTGGATCCCAATGCCGTAACAGTGAGGTTGTCAAAAGTTACGTAATCGGTATTGTTCAGTTTTATACAAGCCCGTTGACTGGAGTTGGTAGAAAGGAACGAAAGGGTTTCGCCATTACCGTTAAATGTAATGGTATTGGTAGCCGATGTGCCGCTAATGTTATTGATTATAACCTGCTCGTTATAAGGGCCGCTGCCGGCCTGCACATTAAAAACAACCGCGCCATTAACGCCGCCCGATAAAAAGGCAACAGCAGCAGAAAATGTTTGAAAATTTGATCCGCCGGTTGCTACCGCAGAATTGATAGTAAACGTACCGGACACCTGTGCATGGGCTTCAACAAACCACGTAAGACCTAAACAAAGGGTAAACAGAAATTTTTTATTAAATACGTGCCCGCGTAAAATTTTTCGCATAGCCGATGATTGGATTTTAAGTTTCTCTAAGGATATCGGATCTCTCTTTTATCTGATAAAATAATTACAAACTTTAAAAACCAATTATCGTATTTATCATTGGTTAATGGTTCCCATTTATTAATATAACCCATGTATGAATGTATCATTCAAACAGGGGCACAGGGTTTTATGGGTTGCTGGTACAATGCGTTCAAATACCTTACACATTTTCACCGAAAAAACGTAGTATTACGAATCACCACCTGGTATATCTTCGCTACTTCACTCAAATCACCGATAACCGTATCGGGAAAAGGCATTTGGTATCTTTACGTCTTAAACTATCTAAGAACGCTTTTTAGCGTCTGCAATTGTGTGCAACCTTACCTGTTAGCGAAAAAATAATTCACATTTCTTAATTCGAACTGTGTGAAAGTAAATCTCTTATGAAGTTAAAAATGAAGGGAAAATATCTACAGGCTGCCTGTTTTAATGTGATTTCACCTTAAACAGTGCCCTGCTTGTTTATTTTGAAGCAAAGACCTGGGTCCAGTAATTTCCATCACGACCCACGCCCATTTCTTTTACATTACTGCTCATAATGTTCTTACAGTGGCCCTCACTTTTCAGCCAGCCGGTCATTACGGCCTGTTCGGAAGTATACCCTTTGGCAATGTTCTCCCCATACGCCCGCCAGCTGTAACCAACCCGGGTAATGCGGTCACCGGGTGTAGACCCATCCAAACCGGTATGACTGAAGTAATTATTCTTATTCATATCTGTACTATGCAACAAGGCGGCTTTTTCCAGGAGACTGTTCCAGGTTACAGGGGCTACGGCCGGCATGGCGGTAGTGCCACACGTGCAGCCTGTTTTACGTACATTATTTACCAGTGCCAGGATGGTTGATTCATTCACCGTACTATCAGTAGTAATTGTAGTATCACCGCCGGGTTTCGGCTGTTCTGTAACGGTATCTTCTTTACGACAGGAATATAATACAGTAGCTATTAATAAAATATACAGGGAGAATTTCAATATTTTCATAAGTAACGGTTTCAATTCCCCCTAAAACAACAACCGTTCCACTCTTACAGGTAACCAGCCATTTCCTGCTGATATTCCCGGGCAATTAGCATTGCTTTAACAGCAAAATCTTCCTGATCTGATGCATAAATAACGGCACGGCTGGCATTTACCAGCAAGCCCACTTCCTTATTCATGGCTTTCTCTGAGATCTCTTTTAAACTACCACCCTGCGCTCCTACCCCAGGTACCAGGTAGAAGTGATCTGGTGTAATGGCACGGATGTTGGTAAATTCCGATGCCTGGGTAGCGCCCACTACAAACATTAACTGATCGGCCGTGCCCCATTGCGCTGCAGTGCGTAATACTTTTTCATACAACAGTTCATCACCCGCCTTTTGTAATTCAAAATCACGGGCGCCTGTATTGGAAGTTAAGCCCAATACGATCGTCCATTTGTCTTTGTATTCCAGAAAAGGCAACACACTGTCGGCACCCATATATGGCGCTACGGTAATGGCATCAAATGATAATGTTTCAAAAAATGCTTTAGCATATTGCGAAGAAGTATTTCCGATATCGCCGCGTTTGGCATCTGCAATTTTAAAATGGGTAGCAGGAATATACGCTGCTGTTCTTTCCATAGCCTCCCAGCCCGGTATACCCAGTGCTTCATAAAAAGCAGTATTGATCTTATAGCCTACACAATAATCTTTGGTAGCGTCAATGATCTGCCTGTTAAACTCAAATATGGGGTCGGGTTTCAACAACAGGTGTTTGGGGATCTTAGTAATATCCGTATCCAGCCCTACTACGAGGTATGATCGTTTGGTGCGTATTTGTTCAACCAGTTGCTGCCGTGTCATGCGTGTTGGAGTTGTAAAATTTGCCGCAAGATATTAGTGAATTGCCATACTTCCTCAAAAGTATTGTATAAAGGTACCGGCGCCAGTCTGATCACATTGGGTTCGCGCCAGTCGACTATTACGCCTGCCCGGGCCAACTCGTCAAATACCTGTTTACCCTGTTGTAACATCAACATAGATACCTGGCATCCTCTTTCTGCTTCCTGGCGGGGGGTAATAAATTCGATTACGGGTTCAACCTGCTGGTTGTTCAACTCGTGGAGCAGGTACCATAGCCAGCTATTTAATAATTTCCGCTTTTTCTGTAATCTGTCAAAACCCGCTTCCATAAACAGGTCCAGCGCAGCCTTGTGCGCAGCATATAACAAGGGTGAAGGCGTACTTAGTTGCCAGCCTTCTGCCGACCGGGCAGCATTAAACCCTTTCTGCATTAAGAAACGGGTGGCTTTATCGTATCCCCACCAACCGGCAAAACGCTGCAATGTATCATCGTTGTGGTAACGTTCATGTATATAGGCGCCGCCAATACCGCCGGGGCCCGAATTCATGTATTTATAACTGCACCAGGCTGCAAAATCAACATTCCAGTCGTGTAATTGTAAGGGAATGTTACCAGCTGCATGCGCCAGGTCAAAACCTACTTTTGCGTCTGTTGCCTGTGCTGCTTTGGTAATGGCCTCCATGTTGAACAACTGACCGGTATAATAATTCAGTCCGCCCCACAACACCAGGGCCAGTTCGTCTTTATGTTGTTCAATAGCCTGCAGAATATCCTCGTGACGAATGGTGTGCTCACCCGGCCGGGGCGCTACTTCTATGATCACTTCATCGGGGTTAAAGCCGCAGTACTTCACATGCGTTTCGAGCATATACTGGTCGCTGGGAAATGCCTTGGCTTCGCAAATGATCTTATTCCGTTTTGGGCCGGGTTGATAAAAAGACACGAGTAACAGATGCAGGTTTACTGTCAGTTGGTTCATCACCACCACTTCATGTGGCAATGCGCCTACTATTTTTGAGAGAGGATGAATGAGCTGATCGTGATACTGCAGCCAGGGTTGTTCGCCCATGAAAAAACCTTCTACGCCGTAATTGGCCCATTTGGTCAATACCTGTTGCAGATAGGCGGCGGTGCGTACAGGTTGCAATCCCAGCGAATTACCCAAAAAGTAGATCTGTTGACGTCCATCTATAACGGGCATTATAAACTGCTCTCTGAATGAATGCAGTTCATCTTGTTGATCGAGCGCACAAGCGAATGCTTGTGTGTTTTCAAATGTCATGTAGTTTTTTTTCGTGAATGGTCAATGGTGAATGGTCCTCTGAATTCCCCTTTCTCATTTCTCTGTTCCTCATTCTTCATTTCTCATTTCTACAAACTCCCCGTCTTCCCTCCGTCTACCGCACTGCTTACTCCATTTACGTACGATGCGGCGGGTGATGCCAGGAAGGCCACAACCGCAGCCAGTTCTGCCGCATCGCCAAAACGTTTCATGGGAATATCCTGCTTCATTTCCTGTTCAATCACGTCGGTTGAAACACCGCGTTTCTGCGCATTGTTTTTGATCAAACTTTCCAATCGTTGTGTTTTGGTAAAGCCTGGCAATATATTGTTCACCGTTATATTGTATTGTCCTACTTCATTGGCAAGGATCTTCGACCATATGGCAACCGCACCACGCACCGTACCCGATACAGCCAAATTGGTAATGGGAATACGAATGGAGGTAGAAATTACATTAATGATTCGTCCGTAAGCCGCCTGCTTCATGCCCGGGATCACAGCCTGTGCAAGCAGTTGATTTACGATAAGGTGTTGATTGAATGCATCCAGAAACGCTGTTTCTGTAGCATCCAACACGGATCCTGGCGGTGGACCTCCTGTATTGTTAATCAGAATATGGACCGGGTTCTGTTGTACATGTTGTTCGACAGCCTGTTTTACCTGGGCGGGTTTACTAAAATCGGCTACCAGGTAACTGTGCTGCTGCCGGAGTGCAATATCCAGTGTTTTAACGGCTGCCTGTAATGCTACTTCGTTCCTGGCCACCAGGGTACAGTTAGCACCCAGCAAAGCCAGTTCTTCGGCAATGGCCAATCCAATACCCTGAGTGCTTCCGCAGATCACGGCGTTTTTTCCATCTAATGATAAATTCATATACCCCCCTACCCCCTAAAGGGGGTGTTTAACTGAGTTATCAATTTTGTCTTTTTTCACCTCTACATTCGATATTCTGTATTCCCTTTCTCATTCTTCATTCTTAATTTTTCATTCTTCATTTCAGCCGCCTTCACTTCTACATTCAATATTCAGTATTTTGTATTTCCCTTCTTCATTTCTCATTCTTCATTCTTCATTTCTCATTTCAACAAATCCGGGTAATCGGTAATAATACCATCTACACCGGTTGCTTTCAATTGCGCAATGGCTGCTTTATCATTAACCGTCCAGGGAACTATCTTGATGTACCGCTGATGGCATTTTTCTACCAGTTCTTTGGTCACCAGACTATAGGCAGGACTATAAATCGTTGGTACAAATCCCAGTGCTACCAGGTGTTCTTCAAACGGTCGCTTGTCAAAATCTTCAATTAAAGCAGCCGTTTTTATAGTGGGGTATTTTTTGTGCAACACCTGCAGGGTGCGAAAATCAAACGACTGAATAATAACCCGGTCGCTGATCTTTGCAGCACTGATCACTTTCATGAGCGTATTTACAAACTCTTCAGGCGCCGGGTGATAATTATTATCGGTACCCGGATTTGATTTCGTTTCTATATTATAAAAAACAGGATGGGCGCCTTTTAATTTCTGGTATGCTTCCACATTATCGATCACTTCACGCAGCAAAGGCTTGGTAGCTTTTAAGCGCCGCTGGTTGGGGAAACGCGGATGCGGTTTCAACCCTACATCATAGGTCAGCGTTTGCGCATAGGTCATGTGGTAAATATTCAGGCTGCGTTCATCCTGCTCAGTTACATATTTCCCATCGGGCCCGGTCGTGATCTCATGGTTAAAAAAAGGCTCATGCGATAAGATCACCTGTTTATCTTTAGTGATCACCGCATCCATTTCCAGGGTGGTAACACCCAGTTCCAGCGCCTTCATCATGGCAGGAATGGTGTTTTCGGGCATTAGTCCCCGGCAGCCGCGATGGCCTTCTATATCAAATGCAGGTAACAATGGATCTGAAACTTTTTTTGAGGCATGACATGCGAAAATTAATGCAACCAGTAATAGAAGCTCTGTTACTTCCCTAAATTTAATCATATAAGTTTTTTAACAATGATGTTCAGGGATATTGGAGAAGCAATTCTAATGTTGATGATTTGCTGG
>DASUVL010001095.1:0-4291 GCA_036379015.1 Niastella sp. | reverse complement strand
TAGTCAGACGCAGGTGCATCCAGGTATGTGCTATAGCCACTGTTATAGATTTCAGCTGTTAAGCCGGTTGGCAAGCTATTATAATTATCGTAATGGGTTTGCGAGAGCATCTCCCACCCACTGGCAGGTACCGTGGTTTCATTAAAAGGATAAACGTAACCGGCATTGTTCTCAACAGTTGTTCTATGATACTGTAAAGGCTGGTTATTGCTCCATAACCCTGTTTGAACAGGTCTGTTCAGTTCATCATATAAAGTAACAAGCCATTTTTCCGCACCAGCGGTCCGCATATTACCATCCTGTGTCATTACCAGCCGGTCTCTTTTATCATATACCATGAATACCGGTACTGCACCAGGCACTTTTCTTATGATCATATGGCTTTGCTGGTCGTATTCATAACGGAAACATTGTTCGTTCAGCAATGTCGCATCCGGCACCCAGTTCAGGTTCGTATACAGCACTTCCACTCCCTTCGGCTGGATCACCCCTCTTAACCGGTTCAGGCCGTCGTAGATATAGTACGTGCACAGCCAGCCCGGATGTCCGCTACCACCGCCCTGATCCGCTGCCGCCGTCAACTGTATCTTTTTCAGCACTACCTGTCCTTCCTTGTCCTTAAATTCAATCACCTGCTTGCCATGCTCATCTGTCGTCAGGTTCTTATGTAGTTGCCCGGAAGCATAAATACCACTCACGCTATAAGCACCCGTTCCGTCTGCCTGTTCTATTACCTTCCAGATCTTTACGTCATCGGCGGGCATATTGATCCGGGCATGGCTGCCAGTCCCACGTCTTGATCCTACCCAGCTGTTGCCGGCAGCAAATGAATAATTAACCCGGCTCAGTACAGAGGATTCATACATCGTCTCATTATAAAACCAGGTCTCACCAGGATATTGCGACTGGCCAAAGGCCGTTATTTGCGGTGTTGGATTCCGTTTGAATCCGCCATCTGCCAGGGAATTATTGCCGCCAGCGCTATTGGCAGCAAAAGGCAGAAAGTTTAACCGGGCACGACCAAAAGCATCATACTTTATCGAACTCACCAGATCTGCTGCCGTACCGCCGGTAGGCAGGGATTGTTGCTTAGCCACGGTTTGCACCGGCCAACCCATTCCACTAAAATACTGGGTGATCTGCTTTACATCCCGCAGGGAGGCAGCTTTCAGCGTAGGAGCATCACTCACAGGCGCAGCGGCTTTCCAGATGCGGATATAATTTACTTTATATGCAGGATTATAATAACCTACTTCTTCCTGGGCAGAAAGAAGTAAGGATAACTTCATCAGGCAAACAGAAAGCAAAAGTCGGATAAGGCGCCTGTTCATATGCTTTGATTAGGTAGGTGATAGAATAAAACGTACTTATTTATCTGGCAAAAGAATAATCAACCAGCTCCAGTATTTTTTTAATGCCGTTCTCAATTCGATATTTTTCGGTTAACCTGCCATAGGCATCATGTTCATAATAGATGGTTTGCCCATTGGGATCAGTCACGGAGGTTAATCCTGTCAAAGGTTTATACGTGTAGGTAGTCACCAATGAGTTGGGCATTGCAGTACGGAATGAATTCAAAAGATCCAGATCATACGGGTTCGGCCTGGGTCTGTTGCCAAGGTCCCTGATATAGGCCGGGTCAGTAATATGATTTGCCCGCAGTTCTGCATAGGTCATATTCACAATTTCTGCCAGCAGGTACTGGTTGTTGTAACCCCAGATATAAACAGTATGTACGCCATCTTTCGACGAAACCTCTGCCACATTACCAAAATCATCGTACGCATGATAGGTGACCTGGTCTTGAAAAGCAGGCATCAGGCTGGTCCTATGTTTCACTACAGATGGGCGTATACCGGAAACAAATTCAATGCGGCTCTCCGTGAACAATCCACCCTTCGATCTTTTATGGTAGGAAAGAATATCCCTGTAATCGGAATTATAGTCAAAGTCATCCTCAATTGCCTGTTGACTACTGCTCTGCGTGGTGGACTTGTATGGATTTATATTATATTCCGGGTACAGGTGGTCTTTTACCGTAGTCAATACGCTGAGTTGTCCGCTACTGTAATCATACTGGTTATTGGTTTCTTTTACCAAAGCTTTCCAATAGGTGGTAGCCATATTCCATGTGGCTTGTGGCGTACTGGAATAGCCACTGACAAATTCATCACGTTGCATTTTATGTTGCGCTCCCTGGGTATCATATGGATCAGGAAAAAAAGCCGTCGACCGAAAAGGCCTGTTTACCACCACAGCGCGAGCCCCATTTAACTGATTATACTTCTCTTCATATAAATATTCTGTACTGGCTATGAGCGTATCATTACGGAAGATCTCCTTTTTCTCTAACTGCCCGTCAAATACATCAGAGTAGGCACCGCCATGATCGGTATCATTGATATCATAAGGTGCATATATACTTTTTCGGGTGGCTGCCTGCTGTGTAGAATTATAAACATAATCCAACGGAAGCACTTGCGGGTAATCGGCGTTATAATGATCCCAAAGAAATATATCATTCCAGTTATGATACGTCACACTATAGCGGTATTGTGTTTTCAATACCTGGGGTTCGTCAGGTCCGTACTGTGATTCCCTGACAATATTATACATTACCGGGCTGCCGTTATTGAAAGTGATCTCAGCAATTGGCATGGAGCCCCATGACCTGATCCTGGAGGTTCTTTGTGCGTCTCCCCGGTAGTCTCCTATTTGCTGCCGTCGCACCCAGCAATAGTCCCTGTCTGTAACAATATGTTTGATAGCACCACCACCCCAGATCGGTGAAACGTCTCCATAATTGCCTGGCAATTCGAGCCCATACTCGAATAACCGCCAATAAACCTTACCGGTAAGCGGGTCCGTTGTTGTTATCCTTTGTACCCTGAGCCCGCCAACCGGGTGTCGATAATGATGATTTTCAGGATTAGATCCCCGGTAATACATGAGAAAGGCGCCACTATTGCCGGCATATTCAAAATTGGTCACTACCCCATCCGGATTGGTGACCTCATATAAAATTCCAGCCTTCGTATACTCATGATCCGGCTCTCTGTTGGCGCCCGGAATTTCGTGGTATCTGGTCTCTGATGCAGGATAATTGTGAAAAGCGGTCATCGTTTTAATGGTAGGCACCGTTAACTGACCGTTGCCCGGGCCGTTGCTATAACCCCAATGATCAATGCCAAAGGTGGTCAACGCAGGCACCATGGCTTCTCCATAATATTTAAACGCATACACCCTTGATTCGCAACCAGGTGCTGAGATCCTGATAGAATCCAGTTTCCGATGGGTTGTATTGACATTGTAATTTGCCGTAAAGAGGTCAATGGTCCTGATGGTTTCGCCTTCAGCACCTACTACCCTTATCTTGCTAAGTCCGTCATTATTGTAATTGAACTCCACACGGTTTTGCCCAAAGTAAATAGTTTGCAGTTCCGACACGTCTATGGTTTGGGGGTGATCATAGGTACTGGAACCCAGGTAATTTCTATCAGGATTATAGTACGATTGTTTCTGGGTGGGGCTGATCAAATACCATTCCGTATTATGCCCGTCGACTTGCTCGGTAAGTATTGTTTGGGGATAAGGACCGCTTCGGATATCTATACTATCTTCTATGATCAAGGTATGATTCATTTGCCAATAATTATTGGGGTTCAGCATATTACCTGGAGCCGGGTAATAAGAGAAGGTAATTTCTGCATTTGTTTTAGCAGAGGTAATGCGGTTACACATCCACCGGGTAACATCATTACCCCAGCGCTCTTTGGTATAAGAATTATTCCCAAACTGGTACTTCACTCCCTGTGCAGTGATCACCTCGAAATTAGAGATGGTATTTACGCGGTTGCACAAGACAATATCATTAGTACGGGGATAAGTAACCAGGTGTATGGCACTGCCCCCCGGACTGTAATTCGCGTACGCTTTGCCGCCACCGGGATTGAGGTCATAATAATAAACATCCGATTCCATATCCCACTCCTTATCTATGTAACGTCTTACCATTTCCTTTTCCCGCTCCCATAGATCGAATATGGGAATGGCCGGACGGTTATTTTTTTCGAAGTACCCCGATTCCAAATAGGGTGATGTGGCATCATCAGCGATCCCCTTGATGCTTCTTGAAACAGCAGGTTCTGCCTTTAATGCCCAACCCTTGGCTACTCTACCACCATGCTCCTTTGGTTTCATTCCGGAAGAATGATAAGACAAAGTAATGGGCAGGGTCAGATCACCCATCCGGATCTCATATAAAGGAATACTGATGTTCGGGATGCCAACA
>DASUVL010001094.1:0-9377 GCA_036379015.1 Niastella sp. | reverse complement strand
GATGGTGGCTTTGTGAAGCTCAACAACTAAATAATAGCAATTCAATACGTTATATGCGTCCCGATAGCCCGGGGCGCATTTTTTGTGCCTGACACCTGCTACCGAAGGTTTGTACCAGATTCGTTTTTAGACTACTCTTTGACTACCCAAACACTACCCCTTCCCTAGGGAAACACTACCCTTTTACTACCCATTTACTACCCCTTTGCCTAGAGAATGGGTAGTGCAGGTACGGCCCAGATACGACCCAAGAACGAAGCCGGGGTAGTGCATCTTTTGGTGAAGGATAAGCCAACTGATATATACTGCTTTTATTTAATGCCCCTTTTTTTGATTACAAACCTCACACTTCCATGCACATTAATATAAAGGCAACTGCGCTATTTAGTAACCAAAACACAGCTAAATTATTTTGGCTAACAGCATTTTCATGCCCCGAATTGTCTTATTTTGTGGTACCTCAAAGCTATTGTATATCGGATGAAACGAGCTGCTGCCATATTGCTGCTTATCATCTTCCTGTTTAACTGGTTTGGATATCGGCTTTTATCCGATTATCTGCAACACCGGGCTGATACACAATTGGAATCACAACTCGATCAGCATCAATACAATGAAGCCAGTCTCATAGAAATTCGCATCCCCCTCAACATGCCTTACCAAAATGTATCTTCCGATTTTGAACGGTATGATGGCGAAATAGAATTCAACGGTATACACTATAAATATGTAAAACGTAAAGTAACGAACGGGGAACTCGTGCTGCTGTGCTTACCTAACGAGAACAGAATGCGATTACTGAACGCCCGTGATGCATTCTTCAAACTGGTGAATGATCTGCAAAACCCTTCGCAGGACAAAAATTCTGCGCCCGCCCATTCTATCCCAAACCCGGTAACAGAATACTGGCAACAACAAAATAACTGGCATCTGGAAGCATTGGCGATGCAACCGCACCAATATACCAGCTATGCCATTGTTATACCATCTTCCCCACTCATTACAACTCCTGCACAACCGCCCGAATGTTAATGGTAGTTATTGGTTTTATGGGGAAAGTTATAGCCTTTTCATTTATGCAATTTTTGATTCAATAAAAATTGAAGCTACATCATGCGTGTATTATTGTTTGCTATTTTGCTGGCAGGCGCAGCCTCCTGTACCCAACGTGCTGCTGATTACCAGCAAGTACTTCACGTTCCTGTTCTATACAGTAAAGTTACCGGTCAGCTTACCGATGTAATTACATATGATATTTTTTCGCCACCGGTAGCCAGCCGTATTTATGCCTATACGCACCTTGCCGCATACGAAACCATGGCGCGTGGCGATAGCAGCTATACATCGCTGAAAGGTCAATTAAAAGGGTTCGCTGAGCTGCCGGACCCTGAAGCAGGCAAGCCGGTCGACTTCCCATATGCAGCCCTTATGGCTTTTATGGAGGTGGGCAAAACATTGACCTTTTCAAAAGACCAGACTGATAAAATTGTTGACTCCCTAAAAATGCTGGCTCATGACCATGGCATGCCGGAAGCCATGCAGCAAAATTCTGAAGCGTATGGAGTTGCAGTTGCCAAAGCCGTGCTGGCCTGGAGCAAAAAAGATAATTATGCACAAACCCGTTCTGCAGCCAAATACACGGTGCCGAATGAAGAAGGCAAATGGGTTCCCACCCCACCCGGTTATTTTCAGGCGGTAGAACCCTCCTGGAAAACCATTCGCACCATTGCATTGGATAGTTGTAATCAGTTTGCGCCACCACCGCCCTGTGTTTTTAAAAAAGATTCTATAAGTGAGTTTTACAAAATGGCCAAACAGGTGCAGGATACAGGTGTCAATTTAACGGATGAACAAAAAGCCATCGCCAGCTTCTGGGACTGCAATGGTTTTAAGTTAAACGTTGTGGGCCATACGATGTATGCCACCAAAGCCATGACACCCGGCGGACACTGGATGGGTATTACAGGTATCATTGCCCAGAACAAAAATGCCAACTTCTATAAAACCGTTTATTCATACACAACGGTTGCTTTTGCCGTAATGGATGCATTTATTGCCTGCTGGGATGCGAAATACACGTTTAACCTGGTGCGTCCCGAAACAGTGATCAACAAATACATTGATCCCAACTGGAAACCTTTTCTGCAAACCCCGCCTTTTCCCGAATATACCAGCGGCCACTCTATTATTTCAACAGCCGCGGCCACCGTACTGGAACATATATACGGTAAGCAAACCGCATTCAGGGATAGCACAGAACGTCCATGGGGTTTTCCCGATAGAAATTTTGAATCGCCCCGGCAAGCCGCTGATGAAGCAGGTATGAGCCGCTTCTATGGAGGCATCCACTATCGACCTTCTATATTCGTAGCCCGTGATCAGGGTATAAAAGTGGGCAACTATGTGCTATCAAAGCTTAACATGAGAAAAGAACAGCTTGCCAGTAAATAATTAAACATCCACCAACCACACCAAAACAGCTATTATGAAGAAGATTGTCATTACATCGGTTTTGTATCTGTTACTGGCGCATCAGGCGCAATCACAAGGCTGTGTAGCCATTCGAAGCACCGGTGGCTTTTGTACCCGCGATCAGGCTATACAACATGACGACAATAAATGGATGCTGTCGGTCAGCAACCGCTATTTTAAATCGTTCCGTCATTTTGTGGGTACCGAAGAACAGAAACAACGGCTTGAACAGAAGACCGAAGTAATCAATTACTCTTATACATTAGACCTTACGCTTTTCCGGAATCTCAAAAATGGCTGGTCAATTGGCTTCGATGTTCCCGTTGTTTCCAATGCACGCTCATCCTTGTACGAGCATGGTGGCAATAACAGTGAAAACGGCCGGCATTTTACCCGCTCATTTGGAATTGGTGATATCCGCCTGGGAGTATATAAGTGGTTGTTAGACCAAACCAAAATGTACAAAGGAAATATACAGGTGGGGCTTGGTCTCAAACTGCCAACCGGTGATTATCGCTACCAGGACTTCTTTATAAAAAATGATACTACCAAAGTGTTAGGTCCCGTTGATCAGTCTATTCAGCTAGGCGATGGCGGAACCGGCTTCACTGCCGAAATAAATGCTTATTATAATTTCATCCCTGAGTTGGGGGTTTACGGTAACTTTTTTTACCTGCTCAATCCCCGTGAGCAAAACGGCGTTTCATCTGCCCGGGGCGGCACGCCTTCCAGCGATGCGATTAAATATGGCACCACTGTAATGAGCGTGCCCGATCAATATATGGTACGAGCTGGCGCCAATGCAACACTGAACAAATTTACTTTCTCTGGCGGAATGCGTTTTGAATGCCAGCCATCAAAAGACCTGGTCGGCGGCAGTAGTGGTTTTCGCCGCCCGGGAAAGATCCTGTCTATTGAACCGGGGGTAAATTACCAGTTCAGTAAAGCTACCCTGTATGCCTACGTTCCTTTCGCTATTAAAAGGGACCGCATACAAAGCAATGCCGACAAACTAAAAACTGCAGCTACCGGTGTACATGCCCAGGGCGATGCTGCTTTTGCCGATTACCTGGTAAATATTGGTTGCACCTTTAAATTTTAATACGCTTAAGTGTGGCATCCGCCAGCTGGCGGATGTGCCACACTTAATTCCAATTCTAACTTTTATGACACAACTTTGGAAGACCTGCTGGCGGTATTACCTGTTACTCCTCTTCATTCCCGGTATGCAGTCTGTTACTGCCCAAACAGACTTTGATGCCATTATGATGACCAAAAATAATTTCTGTATAGGCCCCATGTATGCCTATAGCAGTTGGAAAAATTACTGGGAGGGAACCCTGAAAAGGGAGAACCTGAACCTGGGTACTGTTTCCTCTCATATGGTCAGTGTGATGGGTAATTATGGGTTGAGCAATAAATTAAATATCCTGTTTGGCGTTCCTTACATATCCACCAAAACCTCCGCTGGTACCCTGCACAAGCAAAGAGGCATTCAGGATGGTTCGTTATGGTTAAAATGGATGCCCATTGAAAGAAAGATCGGCAAAGGTGACCTGTCGATATATGGCATTGCGGGTGCTTCGGTTCCACTTACAAATTATGTAGCAGATTATCTGCCGTTGGCAATAGGGGTACGAAGTAAAACTGTTTCGTTGAGGGCCATGGGCGATTATCAGGTAGGCAAATTTTATGTGACCGCATCCGGCACCTATATGTTCAGAAGCAACATTAAAATAGACCGCGACGCCTATTACACTACCGAAATGCATTACACCAATGAAGTGTCAATGCCCGATGTAATTACCTACAATATTCGTACAGGCTACCGGCAGCCAAATTTAATAGCCGAGGTTTTTCTCGATAACCAGATCACCCAGGGTGGTTTTGATATCACCCGCAACAATATGCCCTTCCCCAGCAACCAAATGAATGCTACCCGGTTGGGAATATGGGTGAAACACGAATTACAGGTTATACAAGGCCTTTCCCTGATCGCTACAGGAAATTATGTTGTTACAGGGCGGAACATGGGACAGGCTACCACCGTAGGCGGCGGCATATTCTATATAATCGATTTCAATAAAAAGAAACAGGCATCCCCATCACTCAAAAAATGACAACTATGAAGAAGTTATTATCCCTCATAATAGCGTTGTTGGTCATCACAGCTGCTATCATTCCATTTGCCTGTTCAAAAAAAGCACCCGGCCGTACAGATGACCTGCCGGCATTGCAACCCGATAAAACTGATATTGATGCTGGTAGTTGGAAACCCATCCTGCTGACATCGGCCAATGAATTTTCAATAGCGCCCCCCATAGCCACAACCACCCCTGAGTATATTGCCCAGATGAATGAGATCAAAAGCTGGCAGGCATCACTAACCGATGCGGAAAAAAACAGCGTTAAATACTGGAGCGCCGGGGCCGTTCTGCGTTGGAATGAAATTTTACGCGAACTGGTAGCCAAACACAACCTGCCACCTTACCAGAACGATGATGGCACTTATCCTTTTCCCAGCGCCAATAATCCATTGGCTTATCCGCAATTTCCATTTGCCAATCCACCGTATGCCGCCCGCGCTTATGCGTATGTGAGCGCCGCCCAATACGACGCACTGGTAGCTGCATACTATTATAAAAAATTATACAACCGGCCGGCGCCGTATAAAGTTGATGCCACTATCAATACATTGGTACCGCAATCTGACCTGCCATCTTATCCTTCAGAAGATGCAGTAGTAGTGGGTGCGGCCGTGGAAATGCTAAAACTGTTATTTCCCGGCGACCAGGATTTCATTCAGCAAAAAGCAGAAGAACATAAACGGGCACGCATTATCGCCGGCGCCAATGTGCGCAGTGATATGGAAGCTGGTGAAGCATTGGGCAAAGCGGTAGCCCAAAAATTTGTAACCCGCGCCCGTGGTGACCGCGCTGGTGCTGCGGCGGGTACGCAAGTTGACTGGACAAAACTGGAAACCGATTGCATAGCCCGCGGAGAAACGCCCTGGTACAGTCTTGAATCGCCAAAACGTCCGCCCATGCTGCCCATGTTCGGAAAAGTAAAAGCCTTTTTGTTCGATTCTTTAACGGCCATTTCCTTACGGCCTGGTCCACCACCGTTAACAGCCAGTCCTAAAATGAAAGACGAAACCGACGAAATATATGCGCTGATAAAAGATGATTCCCGTGAACATTACCGCATTGTGCATTACTGGGCCGATGGCGTGGGCACTTCTACCCCAGCCGGTCACTGGGACGCCATAGCTGCAGAAGACTTTATTAAAAAGAATTACAGCGAAGTGCGCTGGGCACGGAATATGGCCTTATTAAATATGTCATTGATGGATGCCGCCATCGTATGCTGGGATACCAAAATGTTTTATTTCAACCCACGCCCATCGCAAATGAACCCCAATATAAAAACACTTACCGGCGTGCCTAATTTCCCGGCATATATATCAGGCCACTCCACATTCAGCGGAGCAGCCGCCACCATTCTGTCGCACCTCAATCCCGAACGGGCAACTGCATATGATGCCATGGCCAGGGAGGCGTCATTATCGAGAATGCTGGCGGGCATACATTACCGGGCAGATTGTGAAGTAGGACTGGAAACCGGCAAAAAAGTAGGTGACTATGCCAAACAACGGGCTAATACCGATGGCGCCGGTAATTAAAACACTAATCAAATGACAGCAGGTGGCATCAACAATATTGCCAACAAACAATATTTCACAAAAAGGCCAACATTTTATCCCGACCCCGGTATCTGGCCTTCCGATGGCCGGTCGTGGTACATAACCGTGGGATGCCGGTTCTGAGCGTCCCCCGACTCGTCGGGGTCGCTGAAGCTTTAGACACTTGCGCCAGAGCTTCGTCCGACGCCATAGGCTTTGGCCGAGTGCCTTCGCCATAGGCTTCGGCCTCCGGCGAACGGCCGTCAGCGTCGGAGCACCGCGTGTCGCCTTAGCTTTAGCGGTGGCGCACGGAGGCGCAAGTCGAAGAATAAAAATGACCAAACTTTTTCTTGAGATCATAAATAGAAGTCAAACGTTCACCGTCCCGGTCTCGGGACGGTTTTTTATTTATTACATTTGACACTGGAATAACCCCTCCCCGGTCATTAAAAGTTGTACGGATGAAAAAACTGATCCTGTGCCTGCTGATAAGCTGGCAATTTGTTGTTACGATTGCCCAACCGCCGGCTACACCCGATAAAATTTATGGCGATCTATTCCGCGATGTGCAGTTAAGCAAAGTATTTCCCGATGGGAAAACCTTTGTTGATTGTGTGCCTAAAAGAAACCCTAAAAATATTGTTGCGGATTACACACAGCAGAAAGGCACGGCCAAATTCGATCTGAAGCAATTTGTGCAGAGCAATTTTGAAATGCCCCAAACGCCGCAGCTCAACTATATTACCCAGGAAAAAGATGTGGTCATGCACATCAAAAATCTGTGGGGCGTATTACGCCGCGATCCCGATACCGTTGTTATTGGAAGTTCTTTACTGGCTTTACCCAATCCGTATATAGTACCCGGTGGCCGTTTCAGGGAGATCTACTACTGGGATTCTTATTTTACCATGTTAGGCCTGCAGGCAAGTGGTGAAGGCGAAATGATCGAGAACATGGTAAAAAATTTCGCCTGGATGATTGACATTTACGGTCATATCCCCAATGGCAACAGAAGTTATTACCTCAGCCGCTCGCAGCCGCCATTCTTTGCATTAATGGTAGAATTACTGGCGAACCTTAAAAGCGATAGCATTTACCTAACGTTTATGCCTGCGTTGGAAAAAGAGTACGAGTTCTGGATGGATGGCGCTGCCAAATTAAAAACCGGCCAGGCTTTTAAACGGGCAGTTAAAGTAAATGACAGCACAGTGTTGAACCGCTATTGGGATGACTATCCTTTTCCCCGCCAGGAAAGCTATAAGGAAGATGTGCAAACGGCTCAACGATCGGGCAGGGATAAAAAAGTTATGTATACCAACCTGCGTGCCGGCGCCGAAAGCGGCATCGACTTCAGCAGCCGCTGGTTCAGAGATAAAAAGAATCTTACAACCATTCATGTTACCGATATGGTTCCGGTTGACCTCAACAGCTTGTTATATGTGTTGGAATCTGCGCTGGCAAAAGCCAAGTTCATGGAACATGATACAAAGGCATCGAATGAATATGCCCGAAAAGCCGAAAGAAGAAGAGTGGCCATTGATAAATACTGCTGGAACAAATCGCTGAAATATTATACCGATTATAATTTCAAAACCCGTAAAGCGTCGGATGTAGTTACCCCGGCCGGCATGTATCCCTTCTGCGTGTACAACAAGCAACTGGATTATATGAGCTTGCTGGCCAGGCAGGCTGCAGAACAGGTTAAAACCAAATTATTACAACCCGGTGGCATAACGGCATCACCTTTTACGACCGGTCAGCAATGGGATGCCCCCAATGGCTGGGCACCGTTGGAGTGGATGACCATTTGGGGGCTTGATCGTTGCGGTCAACGGGAACTGGCCCGCGACATTGGCGAACGTTGGATAAAACTGAATGTAGATGTTTTTAAAAGAACCGGCAAGCTTATGGAAAAATACAATGTCGTTGACCTGAACCTGGAAGCCGGTGGCGGCGAATATCCTTCTCAGGATGGCTTCGGCTGGACGAATGGGGTGCTGCTGGCCTTGATTAATAAATATGGAATGCCCAAATAGGTTGCCTTGAAACCGTGACACGGTTAAGCTTTGCCAATTGCATTTGCTTTTCTATTAGCATATTAGCTAATTAGCACATCAGCACATTGGCCATTTGCCTTACTTTTGCCACAAATTTCCGATATGCTCAAATGGATTACAGCCGGTTTATTAGTTACCGTTGCCCTGGCCGCCTGCTCACCCAATAATGTTACCGTAGATAATAGTCTGAAAAAATATTTCGACCAAAATAAAGTGACCGGCTGTTTTGGCCTTTTTGATAATGGACAGGGGCATTTTTCCATTTACAACCTGCCCCGGTATAGTGACAGCGCTTACCTGCCCGCATCTACTTTTAAGATCGTAAACTCCCTCATTGGTCTTGAAGAGGGCGTAGTAAATGATACCAACACCGTTTTTACATGGGACAGCGTGCCATTTCCCCGCCTCGAATGCAACCGCGATATGAACATGTGGGATGCCTTTCGCCTTTCCTGCGTGCCATGGTACCGGCAACTGGCCCGCCGTATAGGTGAGCCCAAAATGCAACACTGGCTCGATACATTGGGTTATGCTCACCGGTACGACACCTTCAAAATAAAAAACAACCTCGATAACTTCTGGCTCGATAACAGCGCCAAAGTAACCGCCGATGAACAATTAGGACTGGTAAAGAAATTGTATTTCGATCAGCTGCCTTTTCAAAAAAGAACGCAACGCATTGTACGCAGTATGATGTTGTGGGAAAGCAATGCCAATTACAAGTTGAGTTATAAAACCGGTTGGGGCTATAAAGAAAATGGTAATAACCTGGGATGGATCATTGGTTGGATAGAAGAGAATAAACATCCCTACTTTTTTGTGCTGCAGATAGAATCGCCCGATAAAAATGTTGATTTCACAACTATCAGGGTAAACCTGCTCAAGGCTATTTTAAAACAATACGGCTTTTTTAACGGAAAGAAGTAAGGCGGAATTAGTTAATGTGATAATGGAAAACAAATACGAAAGGCAAAACGTAGCTAATTTGATGATGTGCTAATGCTTCAGGTTTGGCCGCGTATTAGCGAACTGTTGCGAACGCAAGTGAGCAACCTCAAAAGGTTAAATACGTTCTAATAGCTTGTATTTGTTAATTATACGATGTATTTTAACCACAATTGATAGGATTTATACCTAAATTGTATAAAATGTTAATTTGGTTTAAT
>DASUVL010001093.1:0-2654 GCA_036379015.1 Niastella sp. | reverse complement strand
CAGAAAGTTATCTGACAAGTTCGGTATTGGCGCCGCCTTGCGGTATATCTCTTCCAAACTGGCGACCGGTAGTATAAACGGCACAAACTATAAAGCTGGAAATGCGTTTGCTGCAGACCTTTCCGTGTTTTATAACGGAGTAGATGATAATAATCGTGGCTGGACGGCCGGATTGTCTTTATCAAACCTGGGATCCAGGATCGGTTATACAGATGATTCCAATAACAAGGATTTTCTACCTGCCAGCCTGGGTATTGGGGGATCATACACAGAAGCATTTGATGATGATAATAAAATAGCTTTTGTGCTGCAGGCAGATAAATTACTGGTGCCGAAAATCCCAGAAACAGCAGAGGCCATGCCGGCATATCGAGACAAAAGTGTTGTTGGCAGCTGGTTCGATTCATTTGATAATGGCGCTCTGCAACTGGCCTTTGGGGCTGAATATGGTTTTAAAGATCAGTTGTACCTGCGGTTAGGATATAATAGCAAAAGTTATTCATACGGCAACTGGCAATATGTAACCGCCGGCGCGGGTGTACGCTTCAACATGGCAACGGTTAATTTTTCATATCTCGTTCCTGCCGGCGATAAAGTTAACAGGAATCCGTTGAGCAATACCGTGCGGTTAGGACTGGTGTTTGGATGGAACAAGTAGGACGAACATGCATACTTTATAAGTGATCTGATAAAAGAATAAGGATCTCTTCCCTTTTGAAAACTTACCTGAATGAATGGCAGTCAGCCCTTGCGGATATTTAGGCTGACTGCCTGCCGGTACGCTGGCAGCGCCTATCTCTTACGTAAGAAACTGCTCGACCAGGCCTTTTTAAAGAAGAAAGCATCTTTGCGCACCGTTGGCAGAGATGTGCAACCGCAATGTTATATTAAACACAAAGGCTCAATTCCAGCAAATCCTTTTTAGGCCTGATTTGATTTGAACTGTTAATTACATTTTATAACTGCTACTGCATAACCGAAAAATGCAGCGGATATGTTTTATTCATATTCGCCGCATTTTGCCGGAATAAAATACATTTACCATTATGCATACACGCTATATTAACAGAACAATAACTAATTGCTAATTCGTTTGTGAGATGTTTTTTTGTTTGAAGGGATGATTACTTTTACATAGTAGAGCATGGCTAACCGAAAAACAGTTGGCAGCGAGAAATAAAACTCCTTAATGTTGGCACTAACCCCAACTCAGCATGTAGAACACAAAACCAAGAATTTAAAAGATTACCTGTTTCAAATACCATTATTTAGTAATTGTTTAAACCAAATTAAATTAATCATGAAAAGACTTATCCTGAGCGTGACAGTTCTTGCTTTAGCTGCCACTGCTTGTAAAAAAAATGCAAACGACAAGGGTTTTGATCCCCGCAGCTCATTTGCAGGTCCTTATGACGACACTATCGTATTGCCTTTAACGGTTACTTCAGATCTGGCCTTAACAAGCAATAATTTATATGTGCTTAATGGTAAAACCTATGTAACCGGTGGAGCTACTTTGTTTATTGATGCTGGTACTCGTATTGAAGCAGTAAAAAAATCAACCAATGATTCGGCTTCTGCATTGATCGTTACCCGTGGCAGCCAGATCTTTGCCGCTGGTCAATCAACTTCTCCTATTGTTTTCACTTCAAATGAAGCTGCTCCTGCATCAGGCGACTGGGGTGGTATTGTATTGCTGGGTAATGCTCCGCTGAACAGAGCTGATGCTTCCATTGAAGGCATTAACCTTCCCAGTGTTCCTACTGGAGTAGATGTTTTCTATGGTGGCGGTGGCGCCGGTCAGGGTGATTGCGGTCACAGTGCTGGCGAATTGAGCTATGTTATTATTGAATACGCCGGTGCTGTTATTGCACCTGATAATGAGTTGAATGGTTTAACCTGTGGTGGCGTAGGCTCTGGAACTGTACTGGATCATATTGAAGTAGCTTATGGTAATGACGATGCATTTGAATTCTTTGGCGGTTGTGTTAACGCAAAACATCTGTTAGCGCTGGCCCCGGATGATGATGCATTTGATTTCGATTTCGGTTACAGCGGTCATATACAGTATGCTGTTTCAGTATTGGATCCTAATGAGACTTATTCAGCCAATCCTAACGGTATTGAAAGCGATAACAACGGAACCGGTGCATTAGATCAGCCGTTTACGACGCCTCACATCTCTAACATGACAGTGATTGGTTGGGAAACACCTATTACCGGTACATTAGCTGGTGCTCACTTCCGCAGAGCCAGCCTTTACCAGGTGCGTAACTCTATTTTCATGGGCTTTCCTACAGGTGTAAGACTTCAAGGTCCAGCATTAACTGATACTACAGTTGCAAATGCGTTCAATTTCAGTCATAATATAGTTCATGCATTCACTACACCGCTTAATCCTCTTGGGGCTCCATGGGGTACAGGCATTTTCACTTCTACATCTGCTAATTCAAATGCAGACATCGTTCTGAACTCTCCGTTTAATTTATCCGGACCTGATTTCAGAATTGTACCTGGAACTAATGCAAAAACGCTGGCAACCAGCTACACTGGTTTAGACGGTTATCCCGGCTTTTTTGACAGTACCAGCTACCGCGGTGCATTTGATGTTGTAGCAAGTGGTGCTACTAACAACTGGTTAGCCGGTTGGGCCA
>DASUVL010001092.1:0-4907 GCA_036379015.1 Niastella sp. | reverse complement strand
CCAATACGTACAAACTGCGTTGGCTGAATGCTGCAACCAACAGCAATCCGCTGCCTACGGAGTATCTTAATTTCACTTCCCTTGGTTCAAGCGCCAATACTTTCTTACAATTTCAGGGTCAGCTTGAGTACAATAAAAGTTTGGGCGATCATAGTATAAGCGCTTCGCTTATTGGTGTGCGCCAACAATCACTGAATTCCCAGGCTCTTACGCTACAGGCGGGTTTGCCATACCGGAACCTGAATGTAGCAGGCCGGGTTTCATACAATTATCAAAGCAGATACTTCGTCGAATTCAATGCCGGTTATAACGGCTCTGAGCGGTTCTCAGAAAATAACCGCTTTGGTTTCTTCCCCACTATCGGCGGCTCGTGGATGGTTTCAAATGAGAACTTTTGGAGTGGGGCCATTGCTGATATTATTACGAGCCTGAAGTTGCGAAGCAGTTTTGGTTTTGCTGGTAATGATGCCATCAGCGATCAAAGATTTTTCTACCTGTCTGATGTGAATCTGCAGGGAGGCAACGGGGCCGCATTTGGCGTAGACAATGGATATGGACGGCCGGGTGTGGCGATCCGGAATTATGAGAACAGGAATGTGACCTGGGAGAAAGCTCAGATCACCAATACGGCGGTTGAGCTTTCTCTGTTTAAAAAATTGAATATTGTGGCAGAATACTGGCAGCAGACCCGGTCGAATATTTTAATGGACCGTTACGTGCCGGCCAGCGCCGGGTTGGAGGCCAACATTAAAGCTAATGTGGGCACCGCTGAAATAAAAGGCGTAGACCTTACGGCCAATTACAGTCATAAGCTGTCCCGTAATGCCTGGATCGAGTTCATGTCGAACCTCACTTATTCGCAGGGAAGGTATGGAAAATATGAAGAGCCTTTTTATGCCGAGCCATGGCGTTATAGGGCCGGCACCTTGCTGGGGCAGCAATTCGGGTATATAGCCGAGCGCCTTTTTGTTGACGATAAAGAAGCAAAGTCCTCTCCGGCTCAACTCTTCGGTGGCACTGCGCCAAAAGGCGGGGATATTAAATACAGGGACGTGAACAATGATGGCGTTATCACCAACGCCGATATGGTGCCCATCGGGTATCCCACTACACCTCAGGTAGTATATGGGTTTGGCCTTTCATTCGGGTATAGATCGTTCGATGTAAACGCCCGTTTCCAGGGTCAGGCACGTTCAACCTTCTTTATCAATCCAACACTCACAAGTCCGTTTATGCCAGGTCTCGGGCCTATTAGAGGCCTTTCGCAGGTGCTTAAGGTATATGCAGATAGTTATTGGTCTGAAGAAAACCAGGATCTATATGCCATATATCCGCGGTTAGGCAGCAACACTACCGAAATTTCGAACAATCTTCAAAACAGTACCTGGTGGATGCGCGATGGCAGCTTTATCAGGCTTAAAATGGTAGAAATAGGATTTACGCTTCCAGAGGCGGTGGCAAAGCAATTAAGATTGACCAACTGCAGAATATTCCTTAGCGGTATGAACCTTGTCAATTTCAGCAAATTCAGGTATTGGGATGTAGAGCAGGGGGGGAATGCATTCAACTACCCTTTACAACGAACCTATAACCTGGGCATTAATGTTAACTTTTAATAATTACCATATGAAAAGCAAAATAAAAACTCAACGATATCTATTCTTTCCTTTGGCGGGTATCATGCTTTGGGGTATGGTGTGTATTACCCCATCGTGCAGGAAGTTTCTTGATGTAACGCCTGAAAATGTAGGAACAATTGATTATGCCTTTCGTAACCGTAATGAAGCAGAGAATTATTTGTTTGCCTGCTATGGAACTTTACAGGGGCTTAACAATCCTGTTAGCGATCCGGGATTTGTTACCTCGGGAGAAGTATATAATCAAAGTTATGCTAATAACCTTAGAATCGATAATTTCACCCTCCTCAGCGGCAGTCAGAATACCACTTCGCCGCTTTTGAATTACTGGGAAGGTGCTAATAGTGGAGTGAATCTTTTCCAGGCCATCCGCCGCTGTAATATTTTTCTGAAAAATATTGATAAGCCGATCGATTTAGGCCCTTCGGAAAAAGAACGATGGGTTGCCGAAGTCAATTTTCTTAAGGCTTATTACCACTTCTATTTGTTAAGGATGTATGGTCCCATTCCAATTATGGATGAAGAGGAAGATATAAGTCAGCCGGTAGAAACATTCCGTAAGAAACGTCAGCCTGTTGACAGTGTGTTTGCCTATATCGTTGGCCTCCTCGACAAGGCAATTCCTGGTCTGCCTTCCAGCATTGTAAATATTAACGATGAGCTAGGACGCATTACCCAAACAATTGCGTTGGCCGAAAAAGCGGAGGTCCTTGCCACGCAGGCCAGTCCGCTATTTAATGGTAACCCTGATTATGCAGGTTACCTTGATAAAGATGGCGTGCAGCTTTTCCCCGCTGCTGCGGATAATGAAAAATGGCAAAGAGCGGCCGAAGCATGTAAGGCAGCCATCTCGCAGGCCAGGGATTTGAACCTAAGGCTGTATTCTTTCATCATTCCTCCTGCAATTTCCAAATTAAACGACTCATTGAAACTGGTGTTGAGCTTACAGGGCACTGTAACCGAAAAATGGAGCAATAACAGTGAACTGATCTGGGCGCTCAACGGAATGTTTGGTTATCAACAGAATTGTGTACCCCGGTTAACCGCCAATACTGATGTGTTTGGCGGCGTTCCCGGAAACCTTTCTGTTCCTCTGGGGATCGCTGAATTGTTTTACACGAAGAACGGCGTGCCTATCGACGAAGATAAGTCATGGGATTATGGGAACCGTTTCTCCATGCAAACGGCCGACAGGGTTGACAAATATTACATAAAGGAAGGTTACACTACGGCAAAAGCGAATTTCAACAGAGAAGCCCGCTACTACGCAAGTATTGCATTTGACGGAGGAACATGGTTTGGGGGTGGCGTATTGAACCAGGAGTCAATGCTGTACGTAGGCGCAAGAAAAGACGGAATATCGGGTGTTCAGGAATATGGCCGTGCAAATGTAACCGGTTACTGGCCTAAAAAACTGGCGCACTACCAAACGGCTATTACCAGCAGCGGCGGTTTGTCTGTGGTTGGCTATCGCATGCCGAGAATGCGTTTGGCCGGTTTGTACCTGCTGTATGCGGAATGCCTGAATGAAGCCGGTGGTCCATCAAACGAAGTGTATAGCTATATAGATTCGGTGCGGTCGAGGGCAAATTTAAAAGGGGTAGTTGAATCCTGGGCAAGCTATTCAAACATGCCCGGAAAGCCACTTACTAAAGATGGTTTAAGGGACATCATTCACCGGGAGAAAAGGATTGAGCTGTGCTTTGAAGGCCAAACGGGTTGGGACCTGCGCCGTTGGAAAGAATACGTAACGGAAGCTTCGAAGCCTGTGCAGGGATGGAATGTGATGCAGGCCGATATAAAATCTTATTATACCCTGCAAACATTAATGGTGCCGGTTATAAGTACTAAAGATTACCTGTGGCCTCTGTCGGGAAACGAATTGCTTAAGAACAATAAGCTGGTGCAGACGCCGTACTGGAGATAAGGTATTGTATTCTTCTTTTGATCAAAACAATTAAACGAAATGAAAAACAAGCTTTTTTATACTATATACGGTTGGGTTTTCTTATGTGGCATAATGGCTGTTTCCTGTAAGAAAAACAGCGATTATAATTCAACCGTTTCTGATGACAAAACAAAACCCGGCGCTCCTTCCAATATCAGGGTGGTAAATTTTAAAGGTGGTGCTTATATCATTTATGATCTGCCTAAAACCGAAAACACCCTGTATATACAGGCAGATTATGTGATCAATGACAGCACGGGTGCAAGCAGGCAAACCAAAACCAGTTATTATACCGATACCATGGTGGTCGAAGGTTTTGCGGCGCCAAAACCATATACAGTAAACCTGAAAGCGGTAACGCGTGCGAACATAGCATCTGACCCGGTTGAAGTAATAGTGAACCCAGATACGCCTGCATATCTTACGGTGGCTAACAATTTAACACTGCTGCCTACATTTGGCGGTGTTAATTCACGTACCCTGAATCCTGACGGAAAGGGAGTTACGATCGTATATTTATACGATGACCCCGAGCAGGGAAAATATGTGATACGTGAACAAAAGTATTTCGATGCATTGGAGATCAACTATTCTCTCCGCGGGTTTGATACATTGCCAAAAAGGTTTGCCGCCTATGTAACCGACCGGTGGGGGAACAAGTCGCCGGTTAAATATGCCACTATAACACCCTATTATGAAGTGTTGCTCGATAAGGCTAAATTTTCGGCATATCCGTTGCCTTCCGATATTCCAACACAAAGCAACTCCCCGGTTAAAAATATGTGGGATAATAGCGTTACTACTTTCTGGCACTACCAGTGGTCGCCACCAGCTGTTACAACCAAACCCTATGTAATTACATTCGGGATTGGACAACTGGCCAGGCTAAGCCGCTTTGTTTTTAATCAAAGACAATTTACTCCCTGGGGCGATGGTAATCTCGAGATCTTCAGTATCTGGGGATCGGCTAATGATGCGCCAAGAGATGCTTTGTTACCCGAAACGGCTCCCGAAGGAACTGTAATAGGCGACTGGGTGAATCTGGCCAATTTTAATTTTCCGCTTCCGCCTTCAGGCAGCCCTCCATCAAGCCCTACTTCCGCCGATATACAATGGTGGAATGATGGCGTGAATTTTCAAATGCCGGTGAATATTCCTAAAGTAAAATTTTTAAGAGTGAGTGTTGCTAAAACCTGGGGCGACCGCCTGGGGGATTATATAGCCGAACTCACATTCTATGGGGGTAATTGATCAGCCTGTTTACAAACTAAATCTTAAGCACATGAAATTTACTGATATATTATTAAAGGGTTTGTTGCTGT
>DASUVL010001091.1:0-2685 GCA_036379015.1 Niastella sp. | reverse complement strand
TGAAAGGCATTTGCCAGGAGCCCAATGGTAAAAATTAAAACTATTGCTACAAATTGGCGTTTCATAATGGTGGGTTTAGAGTTATTGAATCGCAAAAATAGCGGAATTCACTACTTCACAGGAAAAAAATCATGGGTTTATTATTGTGTTATTCCAGTACTTTTTCGCTGATTTTTCCTGTTTTTTTATTCTTTATAATCACTTTTTTGGCGCCATAGTGCGTTACTTCTTCTTTTACCAGGTAATGATCGGCATCATACTCGGTAAGGTGGCTGTCTTTGGTTACACCGGTTTTTCCACGCCAGATGTCGAGTTGTACCGGTTCCCATAGCTTGCTTTTGGCCGAGCGATAGGCGGCATCGAGGATGCAGTTTACCACATACCCATCGTAAAAGGTCTCTTTAGGTTCCTTGTTAGCATCCAGGGCATTGAACATATCCATGAACATGTGATTATAGCCCAGCTCATTCAGTTCATCGCCTACCGGAAATAACCAACCGGTATTGCTCTCGGCTTTTTCAGCTACATAATCGGCTCCTTTGCCAGTGGTAAACATATCGAAACCGGTGCGCAAAAAGCTGTTGATCCAAATAGTGCCTTCCGACCCCATGACTTCATCGCGCAGATCAAGACCGCCGCGGAACGTCCAGCTCACTTCAAACTGCCCGATGGCGCCGTTCTCGTATTTCACCAATCCTATTGCATGATCTTCGGCATCGATGGGTTTAACCTGGGTATCGGCCCAGCACATCACTTCAATCGGTTTTATATCTTTTCCAATATAACTGCGGGTTATTTCAACGCAATGACAACCCAGGTCAAGGATACAACCGCCACCGGCCTGTTCAATATCCCAGAACCAGTCGCTATGCGGGCCAGGGTGGGTTTCTCTTGACTTGGCCCATAAAATACGACCCAGAGCGCCATTTTTCACGCTCTCCAGGGCTTTGATAAATTTGGGCGTATACACGAGGTCTTCGAGATAACCATTGAAGATACCAGCCTGTTCAACGGCCTGCAACATACGCTTTGCTTCCTCGCCGTTTCGTCCCAGTGGTTTGGTGGTCATTACTGCTTTTTTATGCAAACAGCAAAGCATTACCGCAGCTTCGTGCAGGTTATTGGGCAGCGAAATACACACAATATCTACATCGGGATGCGCAATGGCTTCCTCCATATTGGTGGTAACATGCGGTACTTTGTAGTCTTCTGCAAATTTGCGGGCGCTTTCTTCGCGACGCGAATAAATACTTACAATTTTATCACGACTTCTATAGCCTTGTAATGAGTCGGCATAAAACCGGCCAATAAAACCCGAACCGAGCATAGCGATGCGTGCCATATGAATAGTTTATGGTTTGTTATTTATTGTTTGTGGCTTCAGGCTGCAAGCGAATACAGCGTTAAGCTTTCAGCACATTAGTGTTCTTCTTCTCCTTAAATGTAACTATGAAAAACAGTAATACTGCTGCAGCAAATCCGGCGGGCAGCCACCAGAAGCTTTGCCATTGTGGTAAAGTAAGCGCTGAGGCAGATCCAAGAAATTTATTGTACACCATACCAGCCGTTTGGGCGCCTACCAGCATTCCTATTCCATAAGTAACAAATACGATAAGGCCTTGCGCCTGTGCCCTGATGAGCGGATTGGCTTTTTTATCAACGTAGATCTGTCCGGTCACAAAGAAAAAGTCGTAACAGATACCATGCAGGGCAATCCCGGAAAGTATCATCCAACTTACCTGATCGGGCGCGCCCAATGCAAACAGCGCATACCGTAATATCCAGGCGAGCATACCGGCGGCCAGCATCCATTTAATTCCCAGGCGTACAAAAAAGAAAGGCATCAGCACCATGAACAAGGTTTCAGAAACCTGCCCTAATGTTTGCGTAGCCGCAATTTTTTCAAACTTTATTCCTTCTAAAAATATCTGGGTAAAATTATAATAAGCAGCCAGTGGAATACAGATCAGGAAAGAACTGATGAGGAAAATAAAAAAGGAAGGACTGGCCAGTTGTTTAAATGCATCAACGCCGATAATACTGCTGGCCGATATTTTTCTGCCGGCAGCAGGTGGCGGTGTATTGGGTAAGAAGAAACTATAAATGCCCAGCAGCAAGCTGGCTGCCGCCGTCATATATAAAGGCATAGCAGTTTCTTCAGGTTTTACATTTTCAGCAACAAAGCTGCCTAATACAAAACTGATGATCAAACCGGCAACGATCCAGCCAATAGTACCAAAAACACGTATTAAAGGAAATTCCTTTTCCTGATCGCTCATTTTATGAAAACAAATGGTATTGGCCAGGCTCATGGTTGGCATGTAGCATAGGTTATAACCCAGCAATAACAATATGAATAAAACGGGGTTTCCGGTAGCAGCAGGGGTGAGGAACATAAAAACGGCGCCTAAAATATGCAAGGTGCCTAATACTTTTTGCGTAGCAAAATAACGGTCCGCTATTAACCCAACAAAGAACGGGGCAATAATAGCAGCAATCGGGTTCACCGTATACGGCCAATGGGTTAAACTAGCCATATCGTGGTTACTCATATAAACACCGATTGTAGTATACCAGGAACCCCAGATAAAAAATTCCAGGAACATCATTACAGAAAGTTGGGCGCGCAATGCAGCTTTCATATTTGCAGGTTAAGTTATTTTACCGTTTGGATTTCGGTTTAAA
>DASUVL010001090.1:0-20260 GCA_036379015.1 Niastella sp. | reverse complement strand
GCAAAATCAATTAACCTGATCCAGGTTGCACGGCTGTCAACCAACTTCAACAACGCTGCAAATGCATCCGCGGCTTTTTTGCAATAATCCATATTATAACCTGCATTGCCTGTAGATGCCCGGTTCATTAAAGGGCTACCTGCATACAAATAATTTTTACCCAGGTATCCCAGCGCAGCTACTTTAGTAACGCGGAGCTGATTTTTACCCAGGGTTGCTTTGCCGGCTTCTGTATTATCCCAATTAACAGGTAAAAGATCGGCTGCCGTCCTGAGGTCCGTAGCAACGCGGTCGGCCATTTCCTGGTAACTCAGGCGCGGCAATTCCAATTTTGCGCTGGGCGACAACACCGTATCGATGTATGGGAGCCCGCCCCAATAGGTCATTAGTTCAAAATGAAACCAGCCTCTGAAAAACAATAACTGGCCTTTGATCAGATCTTTCTCCTCCTGCGTACCGGTGAGTTTATCGAGGTTGGCCAATCCTACATTCGCTTTATGAATGCCATACCAGGAGTTTGGCCACAATCCTTTACCAAAACCAGTCCCTGGGTCCGGATTATAATTTGGAGCATCCAGCCAGGAGATCCATTCGCCGGTAGTCCACGACCAGGAATCTCCATTATCCAATTGTTCATTTAACCACGTTACGCCGGTCTTATGAATAATTTCGTCACCCAGGATCCAGTCACAAGCCCAGGTTTTACTGGTGTATTCCGGGATCAGGGAATACATTTCTTCCGTGAAACCCTGAAAATTTGTAAAGTTTATGAATGCGTCGGTTGGAGAAACATCTGCTGCGGGAGCTCTATCCAGATATTTTTTACAGGCAGGCAGTGCCGATAGCCCTAAAAAAATAACACAGGCAACAATTACATGTGAATACTTTCTCATATAGCAAGCTTTTAAAAAGTTATGTTACACCCCATATTAATACGCCTGATGGTAGGGTATGCAGTGGCTGCACCCATACTAACTTCGCGATCGTCGGGCATCTTTGTCCATAATATCAGGTTATCGCCGTTCACATAAATGCGGAACGCATTAATACCAATATTCTTTAATTGAGATAGCTTAAAAGTATAAGCGACTTCTGCATTCTTCAACCTCAAATAAGAACCATCGTATAAATAGGTAGTTCCGTAGTATGGCATTACGCTGGCATAACGCGGCATAGGCACGTCGGCGTTTGGATTGTCTTTTGTGAAGTAAGAACCTTGTTTGTATACATTGTCGTAGTGATACTGCCCCGAAAAACTCACCAATTGCAGATAACGGTTAACGTTGTTTACGCCGTAAAACTGAACGAAGGTGCTGAACCCTTTCCATTCAAACCCAACCGTAGCATTATAGGTGTTCTGTGGGCGTTCAGGATATCCATAAGGCACGCCATCTTTATTATCGATTACGCCGTCGCCGTTGTAGTCTACCATATTCAGGTTGCCAGGCAATTTTTGATTGTCATATGTATTCAGGCGTGTGCTGCCATAAACCATGTCCCATGTATTATAATAACCGCTGCCTATGTAGGAATAAGCCTGACCAATCGGTTTCCCCGCCCTTTTCTGGTAATCATCTAATAAAAGGGCATCTTCACCTGCTATGATCTTATCTTTCGCGTGTGTCATGGCAAAGTTTGCCCAAAGCCTGATTTCCTTTGGTAATGTTTTACTAACCCGAAGCTCAATTTCATACCCTTTGTTACGAACTTTACCCACATTGGCTGTAGCCGGTTGAACGCCAAAGTAAGAAGGCACCGATCGGGAGGTACCAGCTAATAGGATATCAGTCCGATAGTCGCTAAATACCTCTACACTACCGGATAACAAGCCGTTCCACAAGGCATAGTCAAGCCCGAAATTGGTCTTTGTTACTTTCTCCCAATGGATATCGGGGTTACCAACACTGGAACGGGCTTCAGCCCACCACGTATAAGGGCTGTTTTGACCTGCAGACGATCCTAACGGGGTATTGCCTCCATAGGTCCATGTTGTCATATAAAGCCAGCGGCCGTTAACATTATCATTACCCACCTGCCCGTATGAAGCCCGCAGCTTCAACGTATTCAGGAAGGTCTGATTTTGCATAAATTTCTCATTGCTGATCATCCATCCTGCTGCTGCAGAGGGAAAGAAGGCAAAACGGTAGTTGGGACCAAATTTTTCAGATCCGTTGTAGGCGCCATTGAATTCGGCAAAATACCTGCCGTCATAATTGTAGGTAACCCTGCTCACCCAGTCTTCCCGGAAATGTTCAAACTCACTACCGGTAGCATATTTATCGCGGCTGAACATACCCATAGCTGTTACATCATGCCGGCCAAAACGCCGGGCATAGTCTACCTGTAACTGATAGAACAATTTTCGGTAGGTAGCGCCGTTTTGTACCGTATCAACGTTGGGGTTCCAGCGGGGTGATATCCAGTCAAATTGATTTGTTCCTAAATACTGGCTATACTTTCTTTCACCGGTAACAGGGTCAATGTATTCCTGTTGAATATTACCATTGTCATAAATGCCCCCCTGAGATACAAATGAATTATCGAAGGACACCGTTCCCTTTGCAGCGAGTCCCTTAAGGATCGCACTCAGGTCCTGTCTTAACGTAAAGTCGGTTGTAATTCGGGTAGTGGTAGTTTTGCGTACACCGTTATTACCCATAACTGCCAATGAATTTATGGTAGATACCGTTTCCAGTGGAAAGTATCCCCATCCGCCGTCTGAATACCGGGGGTAATAAATATTGGGCGCATTATTATAAATACTTTGCCAAATACGGTATTCCCAACTGTCCTGCCCATATGCATCCTGCTTTACCCCGTAGGAACCGGCTAAATTAGCGGTGAGTACAGTCGTTTTGGTTAAATTGAAATCCAGATTGGTACGGGCATTGACACGGTCGAAACCATAACCTGGTTTATACGATTTTCCATTGTCTATCTGTTTAATAATATCGCCTTCATGCAAATAGTCTATTGAGGTAAAGTATTTTACAAGCGGCGAACCACCTGAAACATTCAGGCTTCCGTTGTAAGACATGACATGGTTCTTAACCAATTGTTTTTGCCAATCAATATTGGGATAACGTTCTGCTTCCTCCTGGTTTGCCGGATTACGATATTTATCCAGTTCGGCATAGGGAACATAACTGTACCAGGAAGAAGGAGAAACACCTAATTCCCGTTCGATGGCCAGATTACGGATCCGTACCGCATCATAGGCATCATGTTTACTGGCCAGTTTGGAAGGTATTTTCGTGGTAGCATTGCCTGTAAAACGAATTTCAGCCTTCCCTTCCCTACCGCGTTTTGTAGTGATCAGGATTACGCCATTAGCGCCTTTCACCCCAAAAACAGCTGTCGCAGATGCATCTTTCAATACAGAAATGGTTTCAACAGAACCGATGTCCACGCTGTTCATCGGGCGTTCTATGCCGTCTACTAAGATCAGGGGATCACTGTTATTCCAGGTGCTCTGTCCACGGATATAGATCTTCGGATCTTCACCACCCGGCGTTCCCTGTGTTGCAACTGTTATTACACCGGGTAAATTTCCCGTCAACGCAGCACCCAGGCTCGATACGCCACCCGTTCTTTGCAATACGTCACCTTTAACCTGTGATATAGCGCCTACCAGGCTTTGTTTCTTTTGTCTGCCGTAACCGACTACGATGGTACTGTCCATCGATAGTGAAGAAAGCACTAATCTGACCTCGATATGCTTCCGGCCTTTTACAGCAACTTCCTGCCCGGTATAACCGACATGGGAAATAATCAGTACAGCCTTTTCATTTATAACAGTTATGGTGAAAGTGCCATCTGCTTTCGACATCGTAATATTATTGGTACCTCTTTCAGCGATGGTCACTTCGCCCAGGGGAACACCTTTGTCATCTGTAATTTTTCCGGTTATAATCAATTCAAAGCGGTCAGTTGCGATTTTATCGTTGAGCGCTCCCCTGTTTGCAAAATCACCTGCCAACGAGGATAGTGATATCAGTGAGCAGGCCAACAGGTTCAGGGCTATCGCCAGCAGGCTATTCAGGGCAAAGCAAGACCTGCGGGACGAAAGGTCTCGTTTAAAATTTTTCATATCGTAGTTTAAAATATTAAATAGGAGTCCGGCTGGCCGAGGCAGCAAATTGGTGCCTGGCCAGCAAAGCATGTGTTAAGCCTTCGCAATTAATGTGAAGTAGTAATTAAAAAACGATGTGAAGTAATGATCAGGTTACCTTTTTCATATGGCAGTAGTTATTGGTTAAAAAAGAAAGTTTTGGCTTTAAAATCGTTAGCGGTTAATACAAACAGATTCCGGAAAATTTCTATAACCGTTACTTTCAAAATTAGTTAATCAATAAAAAAAGCCAGGTCTCGTTTGTCAAAACTTAAAGTAAAAATGTTTAATAGAAGGCGTTTTTGCTATTCAAAACTTGTCCAGTCAACTTCTATTCTGTTGTTATCCTTTTATCTTCGATATGAAAAAAGTCGAAATCAGCATATCCGCCGGCTTTTTTGGTAGCATAATTAAATAACCCGAACCGATATCCCATAAAATGAGGAATTGTATATGTCATTTTTAGCGGGGAACCAATCGGATTCCAGGAATTGCCATCAAGACTGTAAAAGAAATTAGCGGTGTCTTTACGATTGGTAAAATCACATGTTGCTTTTAAATACACTTTTTCCGCGGTAAGCGGTACGGCCTGCACATCTACTGGATTGCCGGAACCAGCATTGATCATAACGATCGTTTTGCTGCCGTTCATTATTTTAACACCAACCAGCCCATAATTCTTTTGCAACAAACTTAACCCGGCAAAATCACCTTCCTTCATATTGGATACATCAAGCGCTATTGTACCGGTACATACGGGACCGATGGTTCGCTGTGTCAATGTGTTTCTGGCCATTAAAAAGCTGGTATCGATCCTGCCGGTAGTTAGCCGCAGATATCCTTTTCTTTTGTTAACAGACCATAATTTATTATCGGGATTATGATTCCATTGCCAAACCAATGGCAATGCCCGTTCGCCTGCTTTGCGGGTAAAATCATCCGAAGCCACAATACCTGGGATCAATCCTGTGCTTGCAGGCAGATCGAGGGTTTCAGGAACTTTACCATCAACTCCCAATACAGGCCAGCCATCTTCCCATTGTACCGGAACCAGAAAAGGAATACGTCCCACCCCACCAAAATCCCGGAACAGATAGGCATACCAGTTGCCATCGGGTGAATCGATCAATCCTCCCTGCGCCACTCCCAGATGCTGCAGCGCCACCCTTCCTTCATAAGGACCGGTTAATGCAGAGGCCCTGTGAATAACAACAGTTCGCATCCCGCCCCTTGGCCAGGAGATATTGAACAGATAATACCTGCCTTTTATTTTAAACAATTGAGACCCCTCGGCAGGTAATCCGGAATTTCCGGAGGGGGTGTTTGCATTTTCGATGATCACCTGCTCTGTAGTACCTGGTTTTATTCCCGACAGATCGCTTTTCAGTTCAATCAATTTCAATTTCTGGGCGCCATAGATCATATATACCCGTCCGTCATCGTCGAAGAATAATGTATTGTCATGGTATGCAGGCTTAAATGATATGGCCTTCCAGGGGCCTTTTTCAATATCCTTTGTTGCGTAGATGTGCGTTTTACCGGTAGTTGCGGCAAAAGTGGAAACATAGAAACTACCATTGTGATAACGAAAACTGCTGGCCCATGATCCGCGGCCATACGTGCTTTTTGCGTTCTCCAGATTCATTTCATCAACATTGGCCAGGGTATCGTACGCGTAATTTATGAGTTTCCAGTTTATCAGGTCCTGAGAGCTCATAATCGGAACGCCGGGGCTTAGATGCATGGTAGTACTGCTCATATAGTACGTGTTCCCTTTGCGCACGATCGACATATCGGGCACATCGGCAAAAATAACCGGATTGTGGGCCCGGGCCCTTTTCTCCTGGTTTGTTTCATCCTGCGCTTCGCCCTTGTAACAGATCAGTGTTAAGCAGGTAATCAATGCAATAAGCCAGTTAAACCGCCTGTACATGTACTGTATTTTTTATATTCAAAAATGATCATCTGAACAACTCCTGCGCAAAACTGTACAGGTTATTCCGCCATACCGGCCAGGTATGCCCGCCGGGATATTCGCTGTAATGATACTTAATATTCATCTCATCAAATTTCGAAAGCATGATCTTGCAGTTGTTGTAAGCAATATCTTCTTTTCCACCCATGGATATCCAGAAACGCTTCAGGTTGTTATTGATGGCAGCCGCATTGCTTTTCATGAATTCGTATTGTGGCCCATAAAGAGCAGGTTGATTAGACCACCAGCCTGAGCTGAATACACCCAGATAAGAAAACAGTTCTGTATTTTTTATTCCTGCATACAATGTTTGCAACCCACCCATCGATAACCCAGCCAGGGCTCTGGAAGAAGCATCTGTAGTTGTGCGGTAGCTTTTTTCTACAAAAGGCATTACGCTCTGCTTTAGCTCGCTTTCAAATGCTTTTAATGATTGTTCATTGAATCCTGCGATCCCTGCACTGAAGTTTCCATCCATCATTACCACCAGCATGGGCTTTGCTTTTTTCTCCACAATCAAATTATCCAGAATGCAATCGGTTCTTCCCTGTGTGGCCCAACCGCGTTCATCTTCGCCACCGCCATGTAAGAGATATAACACCGGGTATTTTTCATTGGTATTTATATCGTAACCAGGCGGCGTGTAAATGAACAGGCGGCGCCACGAATTGGAAATGGCAGAATAGTATCTTTTTATTCTTATATCGCCATGCGGCACATCTTTAATGGCGTAATAGCCACCTCCCCGAAACGGGATCTCAATACCGCTTGCCATACGTCCCATACCATAGAACGTTTCACTGGCAGGGTCTGCCACGGCAACGCCGTCTATCAGTAAAGAATAGTAATGAAAACCTTCACTAATGGAATCAGTTGTAACCTTCCAGTATCCACCGGTATCTTTTACCAGGTCATACTTCTTAACCAGGTCGATCTGCAGTTTTTGTGCATCAGGCGCTTTGATACGGAAAACAACCCGGTTATCGGGAAGTACCTGGGGGTAACCGGCCGATCGTACGTTTGTTGAGGCGGGCGTACCCAATATGGTATATTTCATAAAGGTGGAGCTATCAACCGGTTTAAACAGGAACTGGGAAAACATATACAGGCCGTTTTTCCAGACCTTGAAATCATGTACGCCCGGTTCTATATAATAGATGTGCGGAACGTTGTGCTCATACAGGTAATCGTGGGTCCTTTTGCTGAATGTGATCAACCTGTCGTTATCGCCGCAGGAGATCCATAGCAGTTTCAGTTGCTTTTTTGCTGTCCCGGGATCAGGCACCAGTTCTTCCGGTTTTTTAGTGTTGGGGGCGGAAGAAAAACCACCCACCCAGGCGAACTTGTCTAAATTGCCTAAACCAAAGTTTAACGATTGTCCGCCACCCATTGAAAGTCCTGCTATGGCACGGTGCTCTCTGTCGGCAAGTACCGGGTATTTTTTTTCTATGAAAGGGATCAGATCGTTCAGCAGATCCTTTTCAAAATCAGCAAATGCCTGCACTTTATCCGGCGCCATGATATTACCGGTGGCCCGGTCTTCCTTCATGGCTCTTCCGTTAGGCATTACCACTATCATGGGTTGAATTTTACTGTCTGCATACAGATTATCGAGGATTACTTGCGGCTTTCCGCCATTCAACCATTCCTTCTCGTCGCCCCCTATACCATGCAATAGGAACAGGACCGGGTACTTTTTCTTTTTTGAAAATCCCGGCGGTGTATAAATGAGTGATCTTCGGGTTACCCCAACCGTTTTAGAGGCATAGCTGATGGTATCGATCTTTCCTTGAGGAATACCGGCACGCGCAGCATCGAAACCGCTTGGCGCCTGTTTAACCAACTCCTGTGAATTGGAAGGCGAACCAGACAGCAAGAAGATGGCTATGGCAAACAACAATTGTTTCATATATATTTATTCATTTTAGATAAGTTTTTATAATGCTACCGATTGCACATGTATCGTCATTTCCTATAGTCATTCACCTTTTATAATTTTACAGTTACTTTTTTTCCGGTATAGGTTACCTCCGCATCAGACTCAACAACCGTGTTACCTTCTCCACCTTTGGATGCAGTAACTACCACAAAACTGAATTTCCTGCTATTGAGCATTCCCGGGAAAGAGCCATTCCTGTCGCTGATGGTCAATGTCTTTTTTTTATCGTCCCAACTGAAAGTAATGGCAGCATACATTCCTTTCTCGTAATTATAGTTGTCGTTCTCATCTTCGTACAATACAAATTTTCCATCGGCGCCCGGATAAACGCGTATTTTCAGATCGTCCCATTTTTTCTCTTCAGCATATTGAACAGCGGGACCCATTGGCATAATTGCACCTGCTTTCACATATACAGGTATTATATCAAGAGGTGTTTCTTTTTTTACTTTTTGTCCGCCGGTCATTTTTTCTCCGGTCCAGAAATCATACCAGTCAGAACCACCGGGCAGGTAGGTTTCTTTCATTTTAGGGGTGCTGAAGTCTTCCACAAAGATAGTATCTCTGCCTTCTACTGCAGGCTTCACATACATTGGATTGGATACAGGGCTTACCAGCAGTGATTTGCCAAACATAAACTGATCGTTTATATCAAGCACATTTTTATCCTTTGCGAAATCCATCACCAGGGCACGCATCATACTTGAATGATTGGCTGTAACGTCCCAGGAGGCGGAGTAGATATACGGCAATAAACTGTAACGTAATTTGACGAATTTTTCGATGGCGTCATAAGCCTTGTCACCTTTCTTTCCAAACTGGTAAATTTCGCGGGGTGCGTCAGCGCCATGAGAACGCATCATTGGACAGAAAGCGCCAAATTCAAGCCACCGCACATATAACTCCCTGTATTCAGGATCTTCCAGTTTCCTGCGAAACCTGTTAAGAAAAAACCCACCGATATCACTGTTCCAGTAAGGAATACCGCATAACGAAAAGTTCAAACCGGCGGTTATCTGGTTTCTCAATGCATTCCAGGAAGAAGTTACATCGCCTGACCACGTATTGGCGCCATACCGCTGCTGCCCGGCAAACGCCGAACGGGTAAGAATGAATACACGTTTACCCGACAATTCAGCGCGCTGATGCTGGTATACTCCGCCCACTGTCATTAATGGAAAGGCATTACGCACTTTGCGGAATGAACCCAACCAGGTCTTGTTGTTAAGATCAGATGCCTTGAATTGAAGATGATCAGGCTCTGATGAATCCATCCACCAGCCGTCAATTCCAATTGAAAAAAGACCTGCCTGAATGTATTTCCAAAAAATATCACGGGCGGCAGGATTGTAGGCATCATATACCCGTACACCGGAAGGATACTCGAAGTTGGGCGGCCATTTTTCAGAACCGGATTCGGGCCAGGTCTTGAAATTCATCAATGCTTCTATTTTTTCCAGGTCCCTGTATTGTTTCGTTTGAGGGCCGAAAGAATTCCAGATGGAAATAATCATGTGTGCATTAAGGCCATGCACATCATTCACCATCTTTTTGGGATTGTAAAATTCAGGATTGAGGAATTCCATGGCATTCCACAGGTAATTGTTACCCCAATACTGCCAGTCCTGAATGATGCCATCCAACGGCACACCCAGTTCCCGGTATTTCTTCACCACCCCTACCAACTCGTCCTGGCTTTTATAACGTTCTTTACTTTGCCAGAAACCGTAGGTCCACAACGGAAACATCGGCGCCTCTCCGGTGAGGTCACGCATGCAGGCAATTACTCCATCTGCATTACCGCCATGCATAAAATAATAATCGATGCCATCTCCTACATCTGACCTGAATGCGGTACTATCGCCATTATCGACAAACTGTGTTGGCGAATAATTATCCCAGAACAAGCCATACCCTTTTACCGACTGGAAAAAAGGAATATAATCATCGGTATTTCCCTGTACCATATGCAGCCTGAGGTTACGTTGTATCATTTTACCGCGCTGCTGCTGGCCTAAACCATAGATCGCTTCATCACGATCGAGCACATAAGATTGAAGAACGGTGTAGGTGCTGTTACCTGCATCATCAAATGGAATAAATTGGGCGCCGTCTTGCTTTTCCTTCAAGAGCAGGTCTCCTGCTTTGGAATAGTAGCTTACCGCACCTGATTGCAGGCTTAGTTGCAGCTGTATTTTTTCGCTTTTAAGGTTCAGGTGGTCTCCGGCCTTTGCTATGCTCACAATAGTCTTCTGCGGTTTCTTAATAACAGAAAGACTTTCTTTTGTAAAGTTTTTGTCAACCGGCGTCTTTACTATTCGCACAATGGAAGGGCTGTAGAATTGAATGTCAATGCTGATATTTTGTATTGTCGCTTTTATACCCAGGTCGGTTTTCTGCCAGGTTTGTGCTTTACTACCTATACTGAAAATAAACATCAGGAACACCACAGCGAGAACTCTTGTCATATTCATTATTTAAGCTTTTTAATGTAAAAACCATCGTATCGCCCTTTTACTTAACAGAGATCTTCACCGCCTTGAGATCTTTTTCGGCAGAACTGTTCCCATATAATAATTCGTATGTTCCGGGGGTAACTGCCATTTTTCCCTGTATGTTATCATAAAATTCAAATGCGGTGGACGGCAGTATAATATTAGCCGTAACTGTTTTTCCAGCAGCCACGTCTATTCTTTTAAATCCTCTTAAGGTTTTAAGCGCCCCATTACTATCTCCTGCTTTCCGCACGTACACCTGCACAATCTCCGTTCCATTGCGTTTGCCTGTATTGGTTACTGGTATAGCAAGTTCAATGGGTTCATTGCTGCTGACCTCCGTTTTACTGAGCTGTGCATTACCTATAGAGAAGGTGGTATAACTTAAACCAAATCCAAACTGGAAAAGCGGTTCACTCATGTAGCGGTATGTTCTTCCTTTCATAGAATAATCTTCAAAATCGGCCAGTTGCGTGGTGTCCTTGTAAAAGGTAACTGGCAATTTTCCCGCAGGGTTGTAATCGCCGAACAGTATATCTGCAACAGCCTGTCCACCCGATTCACCGCCATACCAGGCCTGCAGCATGGCATCGCAGGTTCCGGTCTCAGGCACCAATCCTATGGCCGAGCCCGAACAGTTGACAAAAATTACTTTTTTACCTGCCGCTTTCAATGCGTTCAAACAATTGCGTTGTACTTCGGGCAATTGAATATCTGTACGATCGCCGCCCTTGAAACCGGGATAGGATACCGGCATTTCCTCTCCTTCGAGCAATGTAGAAAGGCCGCCAACAAATACGACCACATCAATTCCCTTGAGTTTATTGACCAATCCGCTAAAATCGATATCTACTTCCTTACCAAAATCAAATTCGATATTTGCCTGCCAGTTGTTCAACTGAGCAAACCGTACTTCTATTTTATATTTTTTACCACTTTCCACTTTGTAAGGGATCTTTGAAAGCAGTGTACGCCAGTTAGTGGACTTTGTCACCAACGTTCCGTTTACATATAACTGCATGGAACCTGTAGCACCACATTTAAAAACTATTTCCTCTGTATTGGTGGCAACCAACTCCGTTTCATACAACGCTGAAAAATTTTCCAATTGAACACCCGATGCAAATTCGTGTTGGCCTGCAGTGGTCAATTTCAGTGGATTGGCTATTTGCCCGGTAATAACAGCTTCACCCTTCATATCGCGGTTGTTCCAGTAAGTGGCTTTGAAACCCTTTTTACCGTCGATGGCGCATTGTGAAAAATAGCTTTGCGTCACCTTGTTCTCTACCAGATCACATGCCTTATCATACAGCACACCGTTCGCTGGCATTTTAGATCGGACGCCACTCAGGATATTGATCGTTCTAACCGGTTTACCGTTATAATTGCCCCAAAGCATAGGATCATTGTCAGCATTAGGTCCGATAACAGCTATTTTTTTTGTGGTTCTTTTTAAAGGAAGGATATTATTCTTATTCTGCAGTAATGTCATCGATTCAAGCGCCATATCGAGGGCCAGTTTTCTATGCGCCTGATCATTGACGATCGACATCGGAATCCCAGCCCAGGGAACCAATGAAACGTCATCCATATCGCCCAGATCGAAACGGCCGATCAATACGCGCAGCAGGTGTTTATCGATCTCTTTTTCGGTTATCAATCCTTTAGAAACGGCTTCCGGCAGGCTTTTAAATGCATAGCCTTCCCACACACATTCTACATCGGTACCTGCCAAAGCCCCCTTTGCGGAAGCATGTACTGCATCGGACGAAACTTTATGACTGGTATAAAAATCGGTGATGGCGCCACAATCTGAAACCACTATATGTTTAAAACCCCAATTGTCGCGGAGGATGGTTTGCAATAAACGGTTGTTGCCGCAACAGGGCTCATCATCCAAACGTTGGTAAGCGCACATTACCTGGCGTACATCCGCATCCATCACCAGCGATTTGAAGGCGGGTAAATAGGTTTCGTACAGGTCACGAGGTTTTACCTGGTACAGGTTCAGGGTATGCCTGCTCCATTCCGGACCTGAATGCACGGCATAATGCTTGGCGCAGGCCAATAACTTACGGTATTTGGAATCGGCAGGTCCCTGCAGCCCTTTCACTACGGCAACACCCATACGGGAAGTAAGGTATGGGTCTTCACCATAGGTTTCCTGGCCACGGCCCCAGCGAGGATCACGAAAGATATTTACATTGGGGGTCCAAACGGAAAGGCTGAGAAAACGCCTGTTCTCTTTTCCACTGCGTATGGCATCATGATATTTTGCACGTACTTCGTCTGAGGTGGCGTTAAAGACTTTATATACCAGCGAGTCGTCGAATGAAGCAGCCATGCCAATAGGTTCGGGAAAAACGGTAACATTATCATTGTTAGCCAGGCCATGTAATGCCTCGCTCCACCAATTGAATTTTTTTATGCCCAGCCGGGGTATAGCCGGTGATTGATCGAATAGCAATGATGCCTTTTCTTCCAACGTCAATCGTGCCATTAAATCTTTGGCTCTTTCCTCTGAAGGCAGGCCTGGGTTCTGATAAGGTTGCTTTTGTGCAAAGCTGAATGTTGAAAAAAGCAATCCAGCTACGAGTGTGATACCAGCAAGGCGCCCCGGTACCAGAAGGAAGTTTTGCAATTTTTTGGGCAGGACATTACAGAGCCGTCCCTTTTCTAAAATCAAAAGGAAATCATTTCGCATAGCAGCATCGTTTTGGGAGTCAAATTTCTGTACGGAAATCAAAAAGGTCAGTCGTACATTTAATAACAAAAATAGCCAGGTCGCTCATCGGGGGAAGGCCAGTTTGTTGGAAATGTTAGCAATTTTGTTCAATCCCCGGGACGATTTTATATTACTGTATTAAAACGATTGCCAAACATGCGAAAATATATCTATGTATTTTGGGGTTCCCTGTTAATCACTTACCTCAACACTTCTGCGCAAACCGGGCAAATCAATTTCACTTCGCTTTCCAGCAAGGACGGTCTGTTATCCAATTCTGTAAATGCTATTATAAAAGATCGCTATGGGCTCATGTGGTTTGCCACTGATGACGGATTGAACAAATTCGATGGAACGAATTTTACTGTATACCGGTATTTGCCTGGCGACACAACCAGTCTGCGGACGAACGAAGTGCTTGCATTACATGAAGACCGATCGGGGAATCTATGGGTTGGCACCAGCGGTGGTGGCCTCAGCCTTTATGACCGGAAAAAAAATCATTTTTTACATTACCCGGTAAAAACGGGAACAGCCACACTTTCAGGCAGCGATGTTATCAGGGGCATCTGCAGCGACTACCGGGGCAAAATATGGATCGCGCAATACGAAGGATTGTATATGCTTGACCCTGTAACCCAATCGATTTCAAAGTGCTTACTGCGCGATGAGGCCGGAAGACCGGTAAAAACAACACTTATTTCTATTTATACAGACAGTAAACACCGTTTATGGATCGCAACGGATAACGGCCTTTTCTTCTACAACATTCGAACAAACACGTTCAGGTTGTTTGAGAACAGCAAAACAGATCCTTTCAGCCTGCCCGTTAACAAGATAAGAGCGCTTGCCGAAGACAAATGGGGGAATATATGGGTAGGCACTTCAACCGGGTTAAGCAAATTGAAACCAGATGGATCAGGATTCATTCATTACAGCAATTTAAACGGTACAGAGATCAATTGCATAGCTGGCGACGACCAGGGTTTATTGTGGGTAGGCAGCTCCAACGGTTTGTATGTATACAACATACAAGCTGATACATTTACCGTTTTCACCCATGAATACCGCAATCATCAAAGTTTAAGCAGCAATCTGGTGCGGTGTATTTACATAGACAAACAGGGCATTTACTGGTTTGGAACACCCCAGGGTGGCATTTGCAAATATGATAAAAACCTTAACCTTTTTAACCTCACGTTGAGCAGTAGTTTCCAGGAAAAAAGGGACCATATCGCCGTTATCACTGCCCTGGCCGAAAACAATATCGGCAACGTGTTGATGGGAACAAATGGCAACGGCTTATACGAATTCGACCGAAAAAAAGAACAGGTACATCCTGTGAACTTTCCGCTGAAAAATATTCCATCCAATTCCCTGACCATTCTGGCGCTGCTGCGCACCAGGACCAATAAACTGTATATTGGCTCTTTTTCCCAGGGCGTGATCATCATAGACCCAAAAACAGGACTGTATAAGCAACTGATGAAGGGACCAGGTATAAATGATCTTACCAGTAATGATATATTCTGCTTATTCGAAGACAGTAAGGGTAAGATTTGGGTAGGAACCAATGGCGATGGCATTACTGTAGTGAACAATGATCGGGTAATTGCCAGGTATTCTCCCCTGCCCCAAAGCAATGGCACCGCTCCGTTGCCCATCAATGGCTATATACGGGCCATTGAGGAAGATGCAAATGGTAATATATGGATTGGCACCCATGGCGGCGGGATTGCAGTATATGAACCAACGACCGGTAAATGGACTATATATACCCAGGAGAACAGCCAGTTACCAAGTAATAAAATACAGTGCCTTCATCGTGACAGAAAGGGAAAGATGTGGATCGGCACTTTTAGTGGATTGGCTGCGTTTGAAGCGGATAAACAGCTGTTTACCCTTTTCAGGGAAAAAGACGGATTGCAAAATAACATGATCTATCAAATTGTGGAAGATGAAACAGGTAAGCTATGGTTATCAACTAATACAGGTATAAGCAGGCTCGACACCGATACAAAAAGCTTCAGGAACTTCACCTATATGAACGGCCTTCAAAACTCGAATTACATTCGCGGAGTCGGCTTACGGTTAAGGGACGGTGAGCTATTTTTCGGTGGTTTGGAAGGATTCAACCATTTCTATCCCGACCGGCTCACTGTTAATCATAATGTGCCGCGTGTAATATTGACTGACCTGAAGATATCCAATAAGTCTGTTCCCGCCAGTAACGATGCCCCTCTTAAAGAGCATATTTCGGTAGCCGACGAAATACGGTTAAATTATAAGCAAAATTTTGCACTGAGTTTCGTAGCGCTGAATTATACCATACCAAAGCAAAACCACTATGCATACAAGCTGGATGGCTTCGACAAAGACTGGAACTATACCGGCACAGCCAATATGGCCTCCTATACCAACCTGGATCCCGGTGAATATACTTTTCGGGTAAAAGCCGGTAACAACGATGGCATCTGGAGCACAAAAGACACCACGATAAAAATATATGTAAAGCCTCCTTTCTGGCGAACCACCTATGCCTATATATTCTATGTACTTGCCATTGGCGGTTTACTGCTATACAGCCGGTATAAAGGTATATCCAGAATAAGAAAGAAATTTACTTTGGAACAGGAACGGCAGGAAATTAAACGGGTACAGGAACTGGATCGTATGAAGCTTAAATTCCTCACGAACCTTAGTCATGATTTCAGAACCCCCATATCATTGATCATGGGACCAGTAGACCAATTGATTGAAGGTGAAGGAACTCCCGGAAAGCTCGAAAAACTGAATATGATCAGGCGGAATGCGAGAAGGCTGCTAAACCTGGTTAACCAATTGCTCGATTTCAGAAAGATGGAAGAGCATGAATTGAAATTACAACTGTCGAAAGGCGAGTTTATTTCATTTTTAAAGGAAGTAACAGAATCTTTCAGGGATATGTCGGAACGAAAAAACATTCAGTTCACTTTTAAAACCTGTATTGACCGGCTGGATGCTTTTTTTGACCGGGATAAAATGGAACGCATCCTTTTCAATTTATTATCCAACGCATTCAAGTTTACTTTAGCAGGTGGTCAAATAACCATTGACCTGCAGAAAGTCGAAAGCTCAGATGATCAGGAATATACCTGGGTGTGGATACATGTTGTTGATACGGGCATTGGTATTCCCGGGGATAAAAAGGATCTGATATTCGACCGTTTTTTTCAAAATGACACCGGCGCATCAATACTTAACCAGGGCACCGGCATTGGTTTGTCTATAACTAAAGAGTTCATCAAATTACACGGTGGAAAAATCGATGTACAAAGCGAACCAGGTAAAGGATGTGACTTCTCCATACAGATCCCGCTTAAACGGGCGCACGAAACCGCTATTGCCCAACTACCGGTGATGCAAACAGAACCGGAAGCTTCGAACAACGACCTGAACAGTTCACCGGTGGCGCAGGAAGGAAGCAGTATGAACGATGCGTTGTCTGTGCTGCTTGTGGAGGACAATGACGATTTCAGATTTTACCTGAAAGACAATCTCCGGAATAAGTATAAGGTAATTGAGGCGACTAACGGCAAAGAAGGGTGGCAAAAAACACTCTTCCATCATCCGCACCTGATTGTAAGTGATGTAAGCATGCCTGAAATGGATGGTATTGAGCTGATCAAAAAATTAAAATCGGATAAGAGAACAAGTCATATTCCAATAATACTACTCACTGCCATGACAGGTCAGGAACAACAGATCAAGGGATTGGAAACAGGAGCGAATGACTATATTACCAAACCATTCAACTTTGAAGTATTACATGCCAAAATAAAGAATCTGCTAAATTTAAAAAGCACCATGCAAAGTACTTATTCGAAGCAGATAAAGGTAACGGCGCCCGAAGTTGTCATAGAATCGTCGGATGAAAAACTTTTGACTATAATAGTTAGCTATCTCGAAAAAAACCTGTCGAACCCGCAATTGTCTGTAGAGAACTTAAGCAAGCATCTGGGAATGAGCAGAAGCACCTTATATACCAAACTGTTGGAAATAACCGGTCAAACCCCGGTAGAGTATATCCGGTTATTTCGTTTGAATAAAGCTGCCGTATTAATGGAAAAAAGCAATATGACGATCTCGGAGATCTCGTATCAGGTTGGCTTTACAACATCTAATTATTTTGCCAAATCGTTCAAAGGCAAGTTCAACATGCTTCCTTCAGAATATATTGCAAAGGTTAGAAAAGGAAACCAAAACAATAATTTAAGCGGTACAGTATAACAAAAAAGACTTTGTTTTATACAAATCAGACCTTTTAAAGGTTCATAACAGATTTAACTTAATTTGCAATTGATTGCTTAGCTAATATGCCCATCAAATTGCCACTGGATGAAACCACTTTGATTTCCCTGTTGAAAAACGACAGCGAATATGCATTTCAACTGCTGTTCGAACACTATCATAACCTGGTATACAAGGTGGCTTTATTATATGTTAAATCACCAACACTGGCCCAGGATATTGTGCAGGATGTTTTTATGAAGATCTGGTTTCAACGTAAAGACCTTCCCAATATCATCTCTTTTGAATCATGGATATATACCCTTTCCAGGAATGTAACGATCAACTGTGTAAAAAAGCTGGCACACGAATACAAAGCAAAAACGGCCTTCAATAATTTACAAAACGGGTTCGATAATTCAACCGATCATAAGGTACGCAATAGCCAGTATAACGCATTGCTGCAGCAGGCTATTAATGAATTGCCCGAACAACAACAAAAAGTGTATCGCCTCGGTAAAGAAAATGGCATGTCATATGAAGCTATTGCTCATGAACTCTCCTTATCTCCGCTTACCGTTAAAACCCATATGGCCAGAGCCCTGGCTTCTATTCGTTCCTTTTTGCAAAAACATGACAAGGAATTTATCATTCTGTTCATCATATTTTTAATGAAGTAGGGTACGTCCCACCACCCTGCTCTAAAATAAATTTACCGGCATTGTACTCCGTAGGTGTACACTCAATTGTCTTCATTATAGCACCAACAAGTTTATTAACGGATTAACCTGCTATAACGATTGCATGCAAAACCAGGAACACTTTTGGGCATTATTAGATAAATACACTTCAGGCCATATTACAACGGAAGAATATGATGAGCTTTTTGCCCTGATAAATACGGGCCAGTATGACCACTTACTGGAACAACATTTCCAGGCGAATTTTTATCATGAAAAGCTGCCGGGACAAGATATGCCTTCAGGCCGGGCAAAGGAATTACTACACAAAATACTTAATGCAGAAAAACATACAGCTCACCTGCTGCCACGCATATTCAGCAAAAAGAAAACAGCCCGGTGGTACCTGGTTGCCATTGTAACCGGCTTGCTGGCAATTACTACCTGGCTCCTCCTCGTTAACGAACGACATGATCTTCCGGAAGCAGTAGCAGAAAGGCATAGGAATAATATGCTGAAAAAAACAAACAATTCAGATCAGCCATGGCAAATAAAAATGGAAGATGGAAGCATTCTCACATTACAACCCAATTCAACCATTCATTTTCCTACGCATTTTTTGTCTGACAAAAGAGAAGTGCATCTCGAAGGTGAGGCCTTTTTCGAAGTAAATAAAAATCCCGACAGGCCCTTCTTTGTGTATTATAAAAATCTGGTAACACACGTACTGGGTACCAGTTTCAATATAAAAACCGACAGCCGGAAAAGACAGGTGGAAGTATCAGTAGTTACCGGCAAGGTGCAGGTATACGAAAACAGGGATAGCCTAATGGATAAAGTGGCAAAAACAAACGGAGTGATCCTTACCCCAAATCAAAAAGTTATTTACAAAGAAGAAGAAAGACAATTTACAGCTACCGTGGTAAACGACCCACATCCTCTTGTGCCAGACACGCAAAAGACAACTTCGCTTTCTCCCATATTCAACTTTGATGAAACGTCTATTCTGCAAGTATTCCGGTTGCTCGAAAAAACCTATGGTATAGAAATAGTAGTTGAAAACGATCGGTTGTATAACTCCTTATTTACAGGAAACCTCACACAACATGGCTTATTTACCAAACTGGATATCATATGCGGATCAGTAAGTGCCAGTTACCAGGTGGTAGGTACAAGGATCTTGGTAAAGGGAAAGGGTTGCAATTGATGGGTTGCAAGTTAACAGGTTGATATGTTTACAAGTTAAAAAGGAATACAGCCTCAAAATATTTAATCACCAAAACGATTGCAATATGAAAAAAATAAAAGTAGAATAACTACATACTACCAATTACATAATGGCAAAAAAAAGCCGGCAATGGTGGGCATTGCCAGCTTTTACATCCTTCCTGGCGAAGCCGGGACGAATCAATTTTGTACGCCACTTATTACTAACGAACAAAATCGGGTCAATTTATGAAAAAAAAGCAATTATTAGCTATAATACTGCTTTCAATGAAATTTACATTCATTCAAATAGCACTGGCAGCCAGTTTTTCCTGTTCATTGTTTGCAAACACAACGACAGCACAAGCCATACTCGACAAACCCGTTACTATAACTGTCGAAAACATGGAGATCGGAAAAGTGATCGGCAAATTGCAAAAGCAAACAGGGGTGCAGTTCTTATACAGTTCAAACACCCTCGAAACCTGGCGTAAAATATCCTGCGCAGTGAAACAGGAGAAACTGGGTCTGTTCATTGAAAAAACATTAAAACCATTGGGCATCGGTTACCGGATAGTGGGCGACCAGATACTATTATTCTCCAACGATCCGGGCAAAACGCCTAAAATGGAAGATCCGAACGCCAGCCCGGTTCCCCTGAACAGGATCATAAAAGGAAAGGTCACGGATGAAAAAGGAGAACCACTGGCTGGCGCTACCGTTCAGTTTAAAAGCGGAGCAAAGGTTACTACAACCGGGTCTGACGGTTCGTTTTCAATAGACGTGCCTGATGACGTTAAAACGCTCGTTGTTTCATATACCGGCATGGAGGATAAGGAAATATCCATTGCAGGTTTAAC
>DASUVL010001089.1:0-3125 GCA_036379015.1 Niastella sp. | reverse complement strand
CGCTGAATAGAACAGGCTGAAGGTGGTAGCCATTTGTTTACTCATATACTCCAAACGATACGATGCATTAGCAACGATGCGGTGTGGCACGGCATAGTTGGATTGACCGATATCGGGTTGGTTGGGATTGAAGATGATGTTATTGGTATTCCATCCGCTACCACTTTGGTCAGAGCTGCCGAGGGCAACCTCCTTGGCCCGGGTGTAAGTGTAGGCCAGGCCGGCTTCCCATTTATCAGAGAAGGCTTTTTGTAACTGACCTGTTAATGCCAGGCTGTATCCTTTGCTGGTGTTATCCATGGCGATCATCTGGCCAACATTAGCATTCAGTCTTTGAGCGTAAGTAGGTCGTTTATCGGCGACGCCGCCGAGCGTACCGGTTTGTGGACCGAGGTTGGCATTACGGAAATACACGTTATTGATCATCTTCGTGTATATAGCCTCGACAGTGGCCGTGTAGTTGTTGGCAAACCGTTTGTCAACGGCCAGGTTCGAGCGCCATACCTGCGGCATTTTGAAATCTTTTGCGGCTGCGCTATATGTTGTAGATGATGAGGTGCTGGTGCCCACAGCCGGTGGATTTAGAGGAATGTAGGTGGTTCTGTCCGAGCTATAGCGGATGGCAGGCAATTCAGCGGCAGTAGCCTGATATGTAGCACGGATAACACCGTTGTCTCCTACCTGGTTCACCAGCCAGATGAATGGAATGCGGCCAGTGAAGATACCAGTACCACCACGTACAATAAGCGATTTATTGCCCATAGCATCAAAGGTAAAACCTATCCTGGGTGAAATGAGTAATTTGTCATCGGGCCATTTGCTGACGTCAAATTGTTCGTCCATTAAGTTCTGGTCTTTAAATACAATGTTTCCCAGGGCCTGGTTGCTCGGTGGGTCATAAGGATAGAATGGTTTATCTACCCGCAAGCCATACGTCACTTTCAGTTTGTTGGCTACTGCAAACATGTCCTGTAAATACACACCCAACTGGGCAAATTTAGCTTCGGGTACTTTTATTCCCAGCCGGTTGCTGGGGTCATAAGCAACAGCAAAAACGGTAGGCGCCTGGTTATTTAAAAAGGCACTCAATGAACCAAAGCGGTAATAACTGGGACCACCGGCGCTGGTGAATGAGTTTTCAAACATCATATAATCATAGCTGATACCCCCGGTAAAAGTGTGTTTACCCATAGTATAGGTTACATTGTCAGCTACATTAATGGCTTTATCCCTGATCTCGTTCATGTATGAGAACAGATCGGTACCCAAAGAAATGTAGACGTTGCTGGCATCACGCATGATGTCGGCAAACGGCATATTGCTATTGGGAATGCGCACCAGTTCGTTATTGGTATAGGAAACCAGTAACTGGTTGCTCCAGTTGTTACTGAACGTAGAATTCAATTCCATAACACCCGACCATACTTTCACATTGTTCTTGAAATTGGAGCCTTCAAAAGCCATACCTCCCGTGTTACCGCCGCGACGGCTGTTATTGATAGCCCCTGCACTCACTCCAGTTACGCTGGATGCATTTATCATATCATCGTCATTGGTCTCAGAGTTGGTATAGCGCAATGTTAAACGATGTTTATTCGTAATATTCCAGTCAATACGACCCAGGAATTTGGTATTATCTGTTTCAAAATCATAGCCTTCATAACCACCCGGATTGTAAAGATAGGGGGCATTCATAAGATATGTTTTCACCGCCTCCAGGTCGCTGGCCAGTACTGCGGTTGCATTAGGATCACCATCGGATGCGCTTTTTTTAGCTAACCAGGTTTGGCCGGGTTGCGTTCTTTTTTCTGATTCCACATTAAAGAAGAAGAACAGTTTGTCTTTAATGATGGGACCGCCAATGCTACCGCCAAATATTTTGGTCGACCGCTTGGCATTGGCAACATCAATTTCTTTTACTTTTTTACCGGTGAACTCCTGGTTCCGGTAATATCCATACGCTGTTCCATACCAGTTATTAGTACCTCTTCTGGTAACGGCATTGATACCACTGCCCACAAAGCCGGCCTGGCGAACATCATAAGGCGCAATATTTACCTGCACCTGGTCTACCGCATCAACAGATATCGCTGAGGTAGCGCCACCGGGTATCATACCATCGCCGCTACGGCCAAAGTTGTTGTTGAACAGTGAACCATCGATCATAAGATTGTTGTACCGGTTGTTCATACCTGCAAAACTGTTTCCATTGCTTTGTGGCGTAACACGGGTGAGGTTGGTTAAACTACGTGCAATGTTGGGCATGTTTTGAACCAGCCGGTTGCTGATATTGGTGGAGGCGCCGGTTTTTTCTGTGACCCCTCTACGGCCTGCTGCTGTAACAATCACCGATTGCAGTTCTTTGTCGCTCAGTTCGGTTTGCAGGTCGAACTTTTCTCCCAATGGTATATTTATATCGCTTTTTTTATAAGCAACATAACCTGTATAAGTAATGGTAACATTATAAGGCCCGCCGGGTGGCAGGTTGTTGAGATCAAAAATACCACCGGTTCTGGTTATGGTAGTAAATGCTGAACCGGTTGGTTCATGGCGTAGCACCACAGTGGCTCCTACCAACGGTTCTCCTTTGCCTGATCTAACAACCCCCGACATACCACTGGTTGTAACCTGTGAATACCCGTTTAGTATTCCGGCACTAAAGAGTATGAGGGTTAAAAAATAAGCCTTGAAATTTCTCATATATGCGTGTTTAATTTTGCAAATATTCATTCAGGGGTACAGGTAAGCGATAGCAGGAACATATGTTCGTTAAATAATTACATCACCTTCCTGGTGCCAATAGTCTTATAAACGAACCTGTAAATTTTTATGATAGCCAACCAGGCAAAACCATGGTATGTTTTCAGCGCAGGGAACGTTGATTAGCGCTGTGTTTGATCTGTTGCACATAATAACTTGAAAGTAAATCACAATAGTAAATCGCAAAAGTATCATGCAATTAAGCAGTTCTATTAATGTTGCAGCAAATGTAGTTGAATTTAAAATCAAACATATAATCCACCATTAAAAGCAGTGCACAGGTTATTAACGTTAACCGATACACTGAATATTACCCAAATACCTGCATAGCCCCACCTCATGGTAAGTAGCGTAAATTCCTGTTG
>DASUVL010001088.1:0-10733 GCA_036379015.1 Niastella sp. | reverse complement strand
TAAGCGTTGATGAAATTAAAGCAATAACACAGGAAGCACACCGGTACAACACAAGAGTAACAGCACACGCAACGGATAACATAGCAATTTACAATGCCATAATGGGAGGAGTAGATGCCATTGAACATGGTTACCAGGTGGCAGATACTACCTTTGAATTAATGGCTAAAAAAGGGATTATATTAATTCCAACAGACGGCGACAGTGTTACCTATGTACATTACGCTAACATTATACATCCAGGTGATAAAACCGCTCTATCCCAAATTGCGCGTTTTCGCAAGCGGCTTGCAACCCGCCTGCAAAGGGCAATAGATAAAGGGGTGACTATTGCATTTGGCTCAGATGACTATCTTGATTTAAAAATGCCATTTGCAGAGCCTTCAAAACGCACGTTGATTGGCTATTACGAGGCAGGTGTTGCCATACCTCAGGTCCTACAGTTTGCAACTATCCATGCTGCCAAACAAATTAACCGGAGCAATCAATTGGGCATTTTAAAGCAGGGATATCTGGCAGATATCATTGCCGTTAACAACGATCTTGATAAAAATATAAATGCCATTCTGCAAGTGCATTTTGTTATGAAAGACGGGAAGGTGTATATAAACAAACCTTAATCCCGGGATCAGAATGGCGGAATAAAACTGAACATTGCAATTTGAAACTTCAATGTCTGCAAAGAGAAGAAGAATCTACAGAGAATGCCCTTGTTCCGGACCAAAGGCATTCAAATAGTCAAAAACATTACGCAGCGGGGATAGCCATGCGTACTTCAACAATGGCTCCGTATTTGATGATCGGGCATCCTTTTGCAATTTCTACTGCTTCGTCATAATCATTTGCTCTGATCAGGAATAGCCCACCAATTGATACTATTCCTTCGGCGTAAGGTCCATGGTGTATTTTTTTTGCTGTACTAACAACTCTTCCATCAACATCCCATCTCTTGGGCGGAGCAACCAATTTATTCAGGGCCGCCAGACCGGCTATCCAATCCTGGTAGGGCTTCATTGCCTCTTTCATTTGCTCTGATGAAGGGCTTGGATGTTTGCTTGTGAGATCTCTGTGGATCGCGATTAAAAATTCGTTCATTTTGATTTGATTTTATGGTTTAAAAAATGAGATACTTTATTTTGAATATTACAGGTATATGCTCCTGGTTTAAAATCAGCTTTGTAATTTTTCGATTGCTCCAATGATGAAAGCTGCCACTTTTTTCGACTCTGTAACCATCGGCACATGGCCAGACTGAAGTTCGATGGTGGTTGCTTTGATGAGACTGGCCTTGAATCGTTGCAGATCGGGGTTGATCATTCCATCTTTTGCTGCTACAAGTGACCATGATGGTTTGGTTTTCCAGGCGGGGCTGTACACTTTCTGTTGGGTGGCAGACGCTGCCCATGGCACTTGTGTAACAGCAATTATTTTTCTTTCTTCAGGTGGTGCATCCTGTGCAAAAAACTCGTTGATCCCTTTCAGGGAAAGAGACAAAAAGCCGTCGGGACTAAGCTGGAACTCTGGCCCAACTGCTGTTGGAGGCATCGCAGCATTGACATCGTTAACATTTTGTCCTTCTTCGGGAACCAAAGCAGCTACGTAAAGCAATCCGGCCACCTTAGGATCTTTTCCCGCTTCAGAAATCACCATTCCACCATAGGAGTGCCCTACCAGGAGTACGGGACCATCCATTTGAGCGATAGCCCGTTTGGTTGCAGCAACATCATCGGCAAACGAAGTAAGGGGATTTTGAACCGCAATCACATTAAGCCCTTTGGCCTGAAGTAAAGGAATGATCTTTGACCAACTGGAACCATCGGCGAAGGCGCCGTGAACTAATACCACATTCTTTATTCCTTTTGAAGGAGATTGTGATCTGGCATTTTGTGGCAGGGAAACTATAGTCATTGCCACAATAAGTATAATTGAAGTGAGTTGTTTGATAAACATAACATGTTGTTTTATTGATTTAAAAATGGGTTGTCCGTTCCATATCTTATTAAAAGAAGTGGATAGCTTAAAGACCTTTATTTTTTGGGAAAATGGGTACGTAATAAATTAACTGCCGAGTGCTTTGCGGATACTTGCTGCAGCATGTAGCAGCGCTGTTTGTACTGCAGGTATGTTTGCCAGGGGATTTAACAAGCCATAATCGTGGATCAGGCCTTCATGTCTGGTCAATGTTACAGGAACGCCCGCTTCGTTTAACTTACGCGCATAAGCCTCACCTTCATCCCGAAGCACATCATTTTCGGCTGTTTGAATTAAAGCAGGCGGAAGTCCCTTCAGTTGCTCCAAACTTGCTTGTAACGGTGAAGCATACATTTCTTTGCGTCCTTTTTTATCAGGCAAATAGTTATCCCAAAACCATATCATCATGTTTCTTGTAAGAAACCTTCCTTCGCCTAATTCCATATAGGAGCCGGTTTCAAAATTTGCATCGGTCACCGGCCATAGTAATACCTGAAGTTTAATTGCAGGACCATTTTTTTCGTTAGCCATCAGCACAACGGAAGCTGCCATATTTCCACCCACACTATTACCCACAATAGCCAAATTTTTTCCATTAACACCGATTTCATGGCCATGCTCCGCTACCCATTTCATAGTGGCGTATATTTGATTGATGGCGGTGGGATAACGGGCTTCAGGAGATGGCGTATAATCAGGAAATACCGCAACAGCTCCGCTTTCAACAACCAGGTCCCTTACCAACCTTCTATGTGTCGGGTAATCTCCCAGTACCCATCCGCCACCGTGGATATAAACAAAGACCGGCGCATCGGGCTTTGAACCTACTGGTTTGGTAATGTGTATGGTAACCTTTTCGCCATCCTGCGTGATTGTCTTTTCCGACTCTTCAATTCCTGAGTAATCTACTGCTACTGAATTTTGTGCATCAACAAGTACTTTCCGTGCATCTGCTGGGCTCAGCTGTTCAATAGGTTTGCCTGCTCCGGAATTAAGTATTTTTAGAAACTCTCTTACCTCTTTTAAAATGCGGGGATCGTTTTCTGCTTTTACAATTTTGTAGGATTGTGTCATGGTTAATAGACTTTGATGGTTAATTAATTGGAGTTAGAAAGGATGATTTTGAAGTTTCTTTGCCATATCAAAACTGATATTGTCTGCAGACGCTCCGAACCCATCTACTATAGTGCCTTTTACGCCAGTGTTAGAAGTGAGCGCATATACGACAGCACTATCATCAGGATTGGAATCTCCTTCAAAACGGTGAACTTCGTCTACATGAAATTCTTCTTCGTTTAGTCGCATATCGAGGTTGTTACAGTACAGGCAATTTGACTGCGGTTCAAAGTCGGCGTCATAACCTCTTTTCTTGAGATCATCCAAAGCGTCGACGAGTGATTCATAATTTTTCATATCGTTTAGTTTTTTAATTGAGTTTTTCTATCAATAGTTGCCCAGGCCCCCGCATAGCGGGAACAAATACAATTTGTTTTTCAGAAAAATTTTGAGTGAATGTTTGATCTGCTGCCTGTTGACTTGCCGTGTTGTTGACCGGTTTTCGTAAGGATAATACGCCGGCGTAGGGATATCCTGGTGCACGAACAGGCGGAAAGTGCATTCCCATTACAACCGCCTCGGCAAGCTGACACCCGTCATCTTCGTTTCAACTGGTGGCAGATCATTTGCCGTTAGGCTTTTTGTGTAGGCCAGAGCCTTCAGTGACTACGATTTTCATAATTTGATTTTTAAATGGTTTGTTGACTATAATAGGCCAACGAAATGCCAATTAATCAAATTATTGACAGTCAATGAGATTGATAAATCCAGCCTGACAATTTTTCACTGTATATAGTGAAAGCACGATCTATTTCACTATATAAGGGGAAGAATGATTGAAGCATGTAAACCTTGGTTATCCAAAGTAATCGTTCTTATTAATGCCTAGCTTTTTCATTTTGGAGTGTAAAGTGTTGCCGGGGATTTGCAATATTTCAGCCGCGCTGCCGGCGCCTGAAATTTTGCCGGCGCAACGTTTCAATGTTTCAATAATATAACTGCGTTCAACTTCTTCCAGCGAACGATTTAAAAGATACGCCTGCTCTTTTTTTTCTGTATCAGTATTCTGGGGGATATATACATCATCCAATGTACCGTCGGTTGCCAGTAATATGCTGCGTTCTATTAAATGCTCTAACTCTCTTACATTACCCGGCCAGGTATAGCTACGCAATTGCTGAATTACCCTTGGAGCAACCTTCCTGATGTTACGACCGGTATTCCTGCTATATTTCTGTACAAAAAAATGTGTAAGCGGTTCGATATCTTCTGCCCGTGCACGTAGCGGAGGCAGGTTAATAGGAAATACATTCAGGCGGAAATACAGATCTGCGCGGAAACGGCCGGCCTTTATTTCCTCTTCTAGGTTGCGGTTGGTGGCTGCAACTAGCCGAACATCGATCTTTATAACTTGCTTACCTCCCACCCGTTCCAGTTCGCGCTCCTGTATTACACGTAACAATTTTGCCTGTGCTTCGAGCGGTAGTTCACCAATTTCGTCAAGGAATAAGGTACTATGATTGGCCAGTTCAAATTTACCTATACGCCGGTCGAGGGCTCCGGTAAATGCACCCCTTTCATGGCCAAACAACTCACTTTCGATCAGGTTTGCGGGTAAGGCGGCGCAGTTAACTTTCACCATCAGTTTATCTTTGCGGGGCGATGCATTATGAATAGCCCTGGCGATTAGTTCCTTACCGGTACCGGTTTCGCCCAATACCAACACGGTGGTATTTGAATCGGCTACCAGCGACATCAGGCGATATACTTTTTGCATCTGGTCGCCGCTACCAATAATTTCTGAGAAATTATAAATGGTTTTAATTTGTTCTTTCAGGTAGTCATTTTCAACTTCCAGTTGCTTTTTATAGGCTACCAGTTGTTCATTGGCCTGTATATTGGCAATGGCAATAGATATTTGCGCACATATACCTTTCAACAATAATTGGCTCAGCCGGTCTGCAAGCAGCCAGATAGTGCCGATATTTTTGTCGCTCACCCGTAACGGCAGACCGTATGCATTTCTTAATCCGGTTGTTTTCCATAATTTGGCGTATGCATTGCCACTCTTTAATTCTTCTTCTACATTAAACACCAATCCATCCTTGCTGGCCAATACCTGCGAAGTATAGGTTTCCTCAATGGTGATCCGGTTGGCCATCATCTTATCAAAATCTACTTTTGTTTTTTCAAACAACGTGCGATCAAACATAAAAGCAGACATGTGAAAGCCGTCATCTTCTATTACCCTGATCATGGCCAGTTTTGTATGCAACGTTTTGTCAAGCACTCGGGAAATAGCGGTCTGCAAATCGAGCTTCGTTCTTACCTGTGTAATATCATTACTGAATCCCAGCAGAAAGGCCTGCTCCTCCTGTTTTTTACTGATTTGCTCATTGGCCATAATATTGGCCAGGGCGATGGATATTTGTGAACAAATACCTTGCAATAACTGAACATTGATCTTATCAATATCGAGCAGCAGTATTCCCAGGTTCGTTTCTCCATTGCGCAACCGTATACATACAAAATTCTTGAAGCCCATCGCCTTCCAATGTTGTAAATAAGGTGCGGTGATACCGCGTTGTAATTCCCGCTCTACATTAAGCAATAAAGGGATAGGGCTATCCAGTACGCGGTTCTGCAACCCATCATTGATAGGATATCTGGCGCTCTCCAATGCTCTCACCACCTTTTGATCGTGATCCTTTAAACCGAGATCGAAGACATAAGGGCTCATGGTAGTGTTGTCTTCGTTGATCCTGCGAATGACATAGCCACTCTTCTGATTCAACTTGTTTATTGCGGCACGAACGGCACGGTGTAATTCTTCCTTTGTTCTCACCGTTGCGATGTTGCTGCTAAAATCCAGCAAAAATGATTTTTCCTTTTCCTTTTTAAGTACCTCTTCGTTTTTGATAATATTGGATACGGCGCTTGATAACTGGGGAGCAATGTCTTTCATAACACTTCTGAACTCGTCGCTAAAGCCTTCGGGTTTATCGGTATAAGTATGAATAAACCCCATTGGCTTCCCTTCCTTCATAAGCTTGGTCATTAGAATTTCTCTTACGCCTTTTTCATAATTAACCCTGAGAAACGGAGGGCTTTGCGGCTTGTCCATGATGTCTTCCAGCAAAAAAGATATAGGTTCATCTGCCTGCAATACCGCCTGGATAAATGGTTCGTTCAGCGAAAAATGGTATTGTACCATCTCCTGGTACCTGGCATGCGACCGGATAGGAGAACCTTCGTTATCGAGCAGGAAGGGAGTATAGGTTTCGTCTTTATAGTCAATGAGTGTAACAATAGTATGACTAATGTAAAATTGGCCTTTGATCCGTTGTTTAAAAAGGGTGAGAAGGTCATTCTTTTCCCGCACCCTGGTGATATCATTTCCCAGCTCCAATAAAACTTTTCTTTCCTGCTCAAGTATAGCTATGGTAGGAGTAGGTAATTCTGATGCTGGGATTTTTGCCCTTTTCATATAGGAAAGTTTATGCAAAATACGGATATATCAACTGAAAAATTGTAAGGCGGCCACCCTTGTTTTTTGTTTGTTTTTCCGTCTGCTCTTTCCTCCTTAATTTTTTAATCTGCCAGGCGCCGGACGAGGGGCGCCAGAAGTTTTAGCATTTCTATATTTTACTCATTTTTCAGGCTTTGCACCGGATTGACCATCGCCGCCTTGAGGAATTGAGTGCTTACGGTAAGTAATGCAATTAATAAAGTTCCCAGGCCGGCCACGATAAACACCCACCATGGAATGGGCTGACGGTAGGCAAAGCCATTTAACCATTTGCCCATAAACAGCCAGGCCAAAGGAGCAGTAACAACGAATGCGATAACCACGAGTTTCAGGAAATTACCTGAGAGCAACGCTATAAGATCCGGCACATTGGCTCCAAAAACTTTGCGGATCCCAATTTCCCTGGTACGTTGTTCTGCGGCATAAGCCGCAAGACCTATCAGTCCTAAACATGCGATAAAGATGGCCAGGGTGGTGAATAGTGTAGCAATTTTCCCCGTGCGTTTTTCCGTGCGGTAGAGGGCGTCGAAATCTTCATCCATAAAGGAGTAGTCAAATGCCTGGTTATTCGAAAAGGTCTTCCATTTTTTTTCGATCCTGGATATCAATGCCGGTAATTTTTCATTATTAACCTTTATGGACAGTACATCGGGTCCATCCCCTTCTTTTTTCCGCTCGAAAGAAGTCATCATTGTTAAAACAACAGGCGTTACGTTATCCCTAAGCGAATTGAAATTAAAGTCTTTTACAACACCGATAATATGGTATCGTTTCTGGTTGGTGCCGTAAATAATGGTCTTATCAATAGGATCATCAGTGAATCCCATGGCCCTGGCAGCCGTTTCATTGATGATTATGCCAGACGAGTCAGACGAAAGCGCAGGGTTGAAATCCCTCCCTTTTTCCAGATCCATATTCATAGTGCGCAGGTAATCTTCGTCTACAGGCCAGAATTCCGTTTGATGCATGCTGTTACCAGCAGAAACGTAATTGGTCCATCGTCTGTGACCTGTTGGCACAAACGAGCTTAGGGTAGCGCTTACCACACCGGGCATATGAACGATTTCCTGCTTAAAGGTATTCGTTTGTTTATCCAATACATTCATATGCTTTACCAAAAGCACTTGTTTGCGATTGAAGCCAAGGCTCTTGTTCTGTATATAATTCAATTGATTGTATATGATAAGTGTACCAATGATAAGGAATATGGAAATGGAGAACTGGACTACAACTAACAAACTACGGAGCCTGCCTCCTTTAAAGCCAGAGACAGTCTTACCTTTAAGTACTTTAATAGGGTTGAAAGCCGAAAGAAAGAATGCCGGGTAAGATCCAGCCAATAACCCTATTACCAGGGTAATAACTATTATAGATGGCACTAACCAAGCAAAAGTGCTGCTGGTAATGGAAAGGCTTTTGCCTGATATTTGATTGAATAAAGGTAGAAGCCCCCATGCCATGAATACCGCTAGTAGCGTTGCAAAAAAGCTGATCAGTACCGATTCCGAAATGAATTGCAGGATGAGATCTCTTCTGGGAGAACCTAATACCTTTCGAATGCCCACTTCCTTTGCACGAGTTGAGGATTGGGCGGTTGAAAGGTTTATGAAATTAATACAGGCCAACAACAGGATGAACAGCGCTACGCCGGAAAAAATATATACGTACTGGATATTCCCGTTAGCACTCAGTTCGTTTGACCGGTTGCTCCGAAGATGAATGTCATATAAGGGAGTCAGGTTTAATTTTATATAATCATTGTGTTTTTCCATATCGTCTAAGAAATCGATATGTTTCCCCAGGAAGGCGGGAAATTTGGCGTCAAGCACTTTGTGATCCGAATGTGCCTTCAGTAAAAGATAAGTAGTGAAAGGGTAAAAGGCGGTAAAGTTATCGTTGGAAGCAATGGGCACTGATACCATCGATTCCAAAAAATCGACATTAAAATGTGACTGAACAGGCAGGTTTCTTATAACGCCTGTGATCTTGTGGTTCGTAATGGTATTATCGTTGTTAATTTTGACAAGTATTTTGCCAAGGACATGTGTCGTATTGAAGTATTTTTCGGCTATCCGCTCTGTGATGACGATGGTGTTGGGTTCTGCCAGGGCAGTTGTAGGATCTCCTTCAAGCATGGGCAAGCTAAAAATATCAAAGATGGTGGAATCGCAATACAGGGCGTTTTTTTCCATTACAAACTCATCTCCTTTTTTGAACCGCACCTCCTCATCAGGAAGTAGCCGTACTGTTTTTTCGATCTCCGGGAAGTTGAGTTGCAGGGCTTCTGCCACTTTGGGCGCTGCTACAGCACTGGAAGTGATGCTGCCGTTGATCTTTTTATCGGTGTTTACCCTGTAAATGCGGTTTCCTTTACTGTTGTACCGGTCATAACTGGTTTCGTCAATAACATAAAAAATGATCAACAGGCATACGGCCAGGCCCATGGTCAATCCTATAATGTTGAGGAAAGTAAAGCCTTTATTCTTTTTAAGGGTTCGGAAGGCAGTCTTACAGTAATTTTTAATCATGGCTCCATGCTATTAGATGAACAGGCAGCTTATTGCTGATCTTTTATATAATATTTCTTCCTGATGTAATTATAGGCTTTCTTTTCATTCGCTGATTGCGGCTTTCCAAGCGTCACGTATTTGTTATAATATTTTTTGGCAGCGTTATCATTTTTCAAATGCTCATCCAGTACACGTCCGCAATTATAGAGCATTAAGGGGTCTTTAAAAAGATAGTAAGCTGTATCGTAGTGTGTAATTGCCTTTTTGAATTGTTTCATTTCCTCATAGTTTTCCCCCAGCGCATGAAAATAATATTCAGCAGTCTTTGAAATGGCCAAATCCAAACAGGTTCGTAACAGGTTATTGCTTATCTCAAACTCATGCAATTTTGCATGTGATTTCGCAGCGTAATAATAAACATTTTCACTTGCCATCCCTTTCTCAACCAAAAAATCACAAACTCTGATGCAATCTTGGTACAATTTTAAGTTATAATAGGATAAAACAACCTGTATGAACGTGGTTAATGAACCTTCCCCCAGGCGCACTAATCTTTCACCAGGTATCAATACCTGATGATAAGCTTTTACTTCGTATGAGGACCGGATCCGCAATTTTAGAAAAGGAACACTTAATGAATCTTTGACAATACCTGCATCAATGATACTATCTGCCCGCGGATATTTTTTCTGGTCTATTAAAAGGTCGGCCAGGGCCGCTCCATTTTTATTATCATAAGGAGATAACCGGAATGCCTGTTCATAATAAATAAGGGCAGAATCTTTTTCATTTCTTCGCCGGAACAAGTCGCCCATCTTTCTGTAAAAAACTGCTTTTTGGGGATTCTTATTAATCAGTCGATACGTGTATATGCGGGCTGCTTCGGGATCAGCATTACTATATATGTTAGAAAAGTATTGATTTGCTGATACATTATTAGAATCAATGTTCAGCATTTTTTGATAATACCTGCTGGCATTGCTCAAATCATCATTCATATGGTATGCATAGCCTAAATAACCAAGTGTTTGTAGATCTAAACTATCCGCCTTTTCAGCAGCGAGTAAATAGCTGATGGCATCTTCGTACTCCATATTTTGGAAAAAGTCCATCACTATATTTTTATCAACACGTGGGGGTTGGGCTCCCGCCTTATCTATTTGAAATAAGAGGACAATAAAAAGCAATGATAATTTTCTCATAGTACTGGAAGTAAAATTCAATAATAATTTAATATGGCCCTCGGGGGCCAACCTTAAAATTTCGCCATTTCAATGAGATGCATTGGTTTTGAGTTTCCATAAAAAAAAGAGGCTGACCAAGGTCAGCCCCAAAAGAATTTCGAAATCACACGCTATGTATTATCTGGATTGTTATTACAGACATCCATTCAATAAAGCCCTAGTGGACTACCTTAATATCAACCGCCCATGATTCTACTGAACCATCAGTCAAGGAAACGGGATTCCCGTTATGCCAATACATCGCATTTGAATGGTTCGCATATTCGCCTCCGCAAATATAAATATCAGCGTCATCCCCTGCAATTTTGGCGTAACCAGCGAAGTTATTCACGCCCCACTTACTAAAATCCCCTAAAGTGTTCCAACATCCTACTTGGGCGTTATTAGTACTTTGTTCGGCAGTCCCCGAAATGGAAACTACGC
>DASUVL010001087.1:0-2096 GCA_036379015.1 Niastella sp. | reverse complement strand
TCCTATGATAAATGGGTAAACAAGCATTAGTAAAAGCACGGGATCTGCTTGTATCAGGCATTTGTGGCAATGGTATCTAAATTGTAAGGTTTTGGGAATAGCTTCACTAACTGAAGTCACGCCAATGAAAAAGCAAATCCCGGCATGTGTGCATGCATCCCTATGGGCAGTTATCATCTGTTGTTTACTGATTGCCTGTAATAAAGACGCTTTCAATGAATATAGTGGTAGTTATAAACCCGGTGAAGAGAATTTGACCGGCAACATCTCCGATATTATTTACATACAAACAAATAACTCACAAAAAGGACAGAACGCCATTATTGCCTATCGTGTTTACGAAGATGGTCATGCGGTACTTATGCAAGAAGGACCATTCTATACCGGTGGATCAGGGTTGCCCCCTAGTCCGAATGCAGGTTCCTTTAATTCGGACCAGGAAGTGAGGTTGTCGAACGACAAGCGGTTCCTGTTTACCGTTAATTCAAATGATAATACAATATCAGTATTTACCGTACAATCTGACGGTACTTTAAAACTGGTGCCCGGTGCGCCGTTTCCGTCAGGTGGTGAAACGCCGGTAAGCATCGACATGTGGCAACAATATGTAATAGTGCTGAATAAAAGCAATAATCCCGCACAACCTTCTTCGTCGGCGCCGAATTATTCCGTCTTTACTTTACATGGCGATGGATCGTTAGCGCCGGTGAGTAAAATTGAAGTGCGCGAAGGTATATCGCCCGGGCAGGTATTTGTTTCTCGCACCGGCGCCTTTGTATATGGTTCCAATACATGGGGGTTTGATTATATACCAGCGGCAATTCGGTTGAATCTTTTTTCCATTGGTAGTAATGGCGTGTTAAAGGCCGGTATGGATGCGCCGCCCATCGATTCCACGCTTCCCGGTGCGTTGGGTTTGTGTCAGAGCTGGCGGCAAAATGTATTGTACGTTGCTTTTCCGTTCTCGGCCCAATTCAGTTTCTATGACATGAATACGAATACGGGTGCATTAACACATGCAGGTAATGCATTGGCCCGGCCCGGCTGCAGTCGCCTTTGTTCAAACAATATGAACAACCAATTATTCACTGCCAATACCATCGATAATTCGGTGAGCATGTTCGATATAACCAATGCCCGTACACCGCGTAAATCGGGTGAGTTATCGCTTAAGGAAACCGGACCAACGTACAACGGATATTTCGGCAGCTACGCCAGCAGTCAATGCGTTTCACTGGCTACCAGTAGTAACGACCAGTTATTGTATGTGGTTTCTCAACATGCCAATCCCGACCTGAGTATTGGCAATTATAATTATTTACATGTATTGCATATTGTTGAGGGTGTTGGCTTGCAGGAAGGGGATGAGCCGGTTCAATTGCCCGTGCCTAATAGTATGCGGCCACGCGGGCTGGCGGTATTGAAAATGAATTAGCTGATGGGGTTACCATTCCTGGGTCTTTGCTTGTTTTTTAATGTCTGTTTTGCCAAATTTGCGGGGATAATAAGAGAACGTCACCAGGAAATATTGCTGTAACCCATTCGTGATCCTGGTGCTGGTGCCGTACTCAGTTACACTGTTGCTGATATTTTGATACTTTTTTAATAAATCCATGGCCGATAATTTTACTTCTGCTTGCTGCTTCATAAACCGGTAAGTAGCAAATGAATTCCAGAGAATAATGGGTTTATTGATGTTTGAGTTGGTAATTTGGTCTACCGTACTGCTGAAAGTGAAATTAGCCGGGTAATTGAGAACGATCCCCAGGTTTGTAGTATAACTGTTGTTTTTAAAAGATTTCAGCCCGGGAGCCGATGGCCTGTTCTCATTACGCTGTAAAGTTTCTCCTGCAGTGAGTACAAGGATAGCGCCCAATGAAAATTGCAGCTTAAACTGGTTCAACAAACTGCCGGTTTCACTGATGTTACTTACACCATCAATGTAGTTAGGTACTTTACCAATTTTAAATTGTCCATTGTACATCAGTTGAAGGCGGTTTTTATTGAGCTTTCTCGATATATTGAAGTTATAGTCCAGGTTCAGGTTATTCGTTTTATCCGAATTGATATAATAGGAGATCCGTTTGCCTGAGACA
>DASUVL010001086.1:0-2989 GCA_036379015.1 Niastella sp. | reverse complement strand
ACGCGGGTAGAGATCACGCCTTCGGAGAAAACAAGGAGTGGGCGACCCAAGCAAACTGCGTTTATTGTTGATCTGAATAAGGGCCAGCTCTATAATGTGATGGGCGCTATCGTAGGCTCCAGTTTGGGTAATGATATGTCGGGTAGCAAGATCCAATCCATTGTTGGGGCCGATGGCAAATGTCATCCCATTTCTGTGTTTTCAGGCAGCAGTCGTACAATGGTTTGTCCACCAACAATTGGTAGTGGTGATTTTATCATGCAACAGGTTTTTCCGGCCACGGCCTGGGGCGCCCGTTACCTGGCAGGTCTTACGTCTTCATCAGATGGCGCTACTATATTAAATCCAAACCGCTTCCGGGTGTATGTGCGTGACCGCACCACCAGGGTGCTGGCCAATGGCAGCGTGGTCACCGGTCTTGTTAATGGTTCCTTCTACGATTTCAGTGCGGCTACTTCGCAATATATCACAGCAGACAAACCTATCATGGTAGCCCAGCTGATACCGTCGCAGGACGGTTGTGGCTCTAGCGGTAAGGGTGATCCGGAGTTGATCTTCCTGAGCCCGATGGAACAGGCCATTAAAAATGTTTCGTTTTACAACACCAATAAAGAAAACATCCTGGTAAATTATTTAACGCTTGTTGTTCCGCAACAGGGGTTATCCTCTTTGCTCATCGATGGCAGTGCGGCAGTTGATCATTCGTATGCGCACCCCGGTTTGCCCGGTTACCAGGTAGTGGTGAAGCAATTAGCGACCACACCGGCGCAACATAATGTGCAATGCGATTCGGGGTTTAATGCAATTACCTATGGATTGGGTGTTTATGAAAGCTACGGATATAATGCCGGTAGTTATATAAACAATCTCACTTATCTCACTGAGTTGAAGAATGACCTAAGTACAAACGCGAATACTTATACCTGTCCGGAAACCCCGTTTACTATTACGGTAAAAACATTGTACACGGCTACCGGCGTTATCTGGCACTTTGGTCAGGTACCCGGGTTCACGCCAACGAGCAACATCGTTGTCAATAATGCTGTGGCTGCCGGAACGGAAGTGATCAATGGCAAAACGTACAACGTTTATAAGCAACCGGTATCGGCTACAGCGCCAGGGCTTGGCACCTATTATGTTCCGGTAACTATAATATCACCGGCTATTGACAATTGTACCAACAGTGATAAATTAATTGTGGAAGTAAAGGTGCAAGCTGGTCCTACAGCCGATTATACGTATGTGCCAGCCTGTGCTACGGATACTAGTTTCTTTACAGGCAGTTCTATTGAGCCGGCGGTTGATCAATGGTTATGGGATTTTAGTGATGGGGCAACCAGTACACTTAAACAGGCTGAAAGAATTTATTCAGCCGGCGGAAATTATGCGGTGAAGTTGCGTGCAGGCAGAAGTGTTGATGGTTGTGTTGTGAATGTGACCAAAACAGTGAACGTACCGGGTATGCCCAACGCGGCTTTTGATATTCCGGTAGTTGTTTGTATGCCAACCAACGAGGCGAAGTTTGTAAACAGAACTACCATCATAGGTGCGCCTGCCAGCGCGTTGCAATACAGCTGGACGTTTGGCGATGGCAATACGGCTACTGATATGAGTCCGACCCATTATTATGCAACCCGTGGTTCTTACCCGGTAACATTGATTGCGGCATCAGCAGCAGGTTGCCGCGATACCACCGATGGTGTTGTCGCTAACTTTGCTGACCGGCCGGTGGCTGGCTTTGATGTAGCTGAACCCGCTGTATGCGCGGGAAAAGAATTCCTCTTTACTGATAAAAGTATTATACCCGGGAATGTCGCCAATGCCTCCTGGAAGTGGACATTTGGCGATGGTTCTACCGCAACGGGTTCAACGCCTGAGAAATTATACAAACAGGCCAACACCTATACGGTGGCCATGCACGTTATCAGCAGCGAAGGCTGTATCTCTGATACGGCTTCCCGTCAGGTGCAGGTGTATCCTGTTCCCATAGTAGATGCAGGCCCTGATGTTATCACGGAACCCGGAAGAGCGGTGCTATTAAAAGCTTCGGTGAGTCCAGCTACTGCCGATATTGTATGGACGCCCGCTTCATTTCTATCAAGTGCGAACCTGTTGCAACCAATGGCTAATCCGCCGGAAACCCAACGCTATTATATTACCGCTACCGGCGAACATGACTGCAGCAGTACCGACAGCATGTTGTTGAAAGTATTCAAGGAATTGAAGATACCCAACGCCTTTACACCCAATGGCGATGGCCGTAACGATACCTGGCATATACCCGGACTGGAAGATTATCGCAATGCTACGGTGCAGGTATTTAACCGCTGGGGCCAGGTCGTATACAAGTGTACTGGTTACAGCAATCCGTGGAATGGTAGTATGAATGGGAATAAATTGCCCACCGGCGCATACTATTATATTATTCAACCGAAAGAGAATGGGTATGGTACGTTGAGTGGGATGGTGATGATTGTGAGATAGTGCTTTTCCACTGTTTTTCGTTTAGGGTGATAACATTCAGTTAACCTTGTCCTTGCTTTAATAATTTTAAACGGAATAAAAAAGCTAAACGCATAATGCATAACGCGGAACGCCAATACAGGAACCAGCGTTAGGCGTTCAGCGTTGAGCGTTCTGCATTAAAAAACCAATTCTACTGCTATGCGTATTTTGAAACGCCTGCGTTCGTATTGTAGTTCATTTGTAGTAAGGCTCATTTGGATCTGTAGCTTATGCGCCCCTGTTAGCCTGGTACAGGCCCAGATCTCAGGGAATTATACCATCAACAGTAATCAGCCTACGGCCGGTAGAAATTTCAATACATTTAGTGAAGCCATAAATTACCTGTCTGGTGGCCTCAACGGTGGTGTTACCATTGACGTAGCGCCCGGCAGTGGTCCGTATTATGAGCAATTCTCCCTGGATCGATTTATTAAAAGCTCTGCCACCAAACCGCTCATCTTTAACTGCAATGGCGTAACGCTTT
>DASUVL010001085.1:0-5186 GCA_036379015.1 Niastella sp. | reverse complement strand
GATCTACATCTTCGCCCGCCTTGCAAAACAAGGGATACGAAGTATCACCCAATGCCAGTACGCCATATTTCAATTGATTCAACTTAAAGCCATTCTGATGAATATGGTCGTAAAATTTCTTTGCGGTAGCAGGTGGTTCGCCTTCGCCCTGTGTACTGATGATGGTGAAGAAATATTCTTCTTTCGACAGATCGTTCAGCCGGTATTGATCGAGGCTTACCACTTTAGCATTGATACCACTCTTCTTTGCTTTAGCAGCCAGGTCGGTTGCCAGCTTTTTTGAATTACCGGATTCAGTGCCATAAGCAATCGTAATTTTGGATACGGTTGGTTTATCGGCAACAGGTGCTGCAACCGGCGCTGATGCAGTTGCAGGTGCTGAAGTTGAAGCCAGTGCCGGTTGTTCATGACAATTCATTAAAACGCCGGCCAGGAATCCATTCATCCAAACCAGTTCTTCTTTGGTTGAAGACCTTACTAAATCCTGTAACAATTTCAATTTATGCTCTGCTAACATGTTTATTTACTTTTTCCGCATTTTCAGAATCGGGTGTTGTTGTAATCAGTTTGGCCAGTGGTTTAAAATAATGTTCGGCGCTGTTGCTGTTTTCAATCCATTTAAATTGCTCATGCAAAGCCACCACTTTCCCTATGATCACCAGCGAAGGGGAAACAAATATTCTTCCCCGAAGCTGTTCATCATATTTATACAGGTTGGTAACATGTACGTTTTGCAAAGGCGTGGTAGCCTGTTCAATAACCGCCAGTAACTTATCGTCGCCAATGTCATGCTTCACCAGGTTGTCCACTACATGATCCAGGGTTTCTGATGACATGTAAAACACCAGGGTATCATTTGTTTGCGCCAGTTCTTTCCAGTATGATTCAGTAACTACATCTAACTTATAACTGGTTAAAAAACGAACAGCCGTGGTATACCCTCTTGCCGTTAACGGAATACCTGCATAAGCAGCCGCACCGAGTGCTGCCGTTACGCCGGGTACAATTTCGTAGGGTATATTATTTTGAACCAGGGTTTGTAGCTCATCGAGTATGTTCGAGAACATAGAGGCATCGCCTCCTTTTAACCGAACGACCAGCTTACCCTGCAAAGCATAGTGCACCATCAATTCATTAATGGTATACTGCGGTGTTGATGAACCGCGGCTACATTGCTTACCTACGAACACAATCTCAGCCTCACTGTTCACATATTGTTGCAATATGACCTCGCTTACCAGGCGATCGGCCAACACCACGTCGGCCTGTTGCAGGTAGCGCACCGTTTTTACCGTTACCAGTTCCGGATCACCGGGACCGGCAGCAGCCAGTATCACTTTACCATATGTTGAATTCGTATGCATGTACCTGTTTACTATTTATACAAGCCGTCTATTGATAAATACCGCTCACCGGTATCATAATTAAAAGTCAGTACGCGAGCTCCTTTAGGGATCTCGGCTAATTTTTTTGCTACCGCTGCCAGTGCCGCACCCGTTGAAATACCAGCCAGAATTCCTTCTTCTTTTGCCAGTCGTTGGGCATAGCTGAATGATTCTTCCTTACTTACCGACACAGTTCCATCAAGCAACTTTGTATTCAGGATAGAAGGAATGAACCCGGCGCCCAGTCCCTGCAAAGGATGTGGTCCAGGAGCACCGCCACTGATCACGGCTGACAATTCAGGCTCTACAGCATATACTTTCAGGTTAGGGAATTTTTCTTTCAGTACTTCTGCCACACCGGTGATATGTCCACCGGTTCCAACACCTGTGATCAGGTAATCGATTCCATCGGGGAAGCTCGCCAAAATTTCCAGGGCGGTTGTTTCACGATGTACTTTTACGTTCGCTGCATTATCGAACTGTTGGGGCATCCATGAGTTAGGGGTTTGTGCTACCAGCTCTTTTGCCTTTTCAATAGCGCCTTTCATCCCTTTTTCACGCGGCGTTAATTCAAACGAGGCACCGTACAATTCCATTAACTGTCTTCTTTCCACACTCATCGATTCGGGCATAACCAGAATCAATTTGTATCCTTTTACTGCAGCTACCATGGCCAAACCAATACCGGTATTGCCTGAGGTAGGTTCAATGATCACACTATCTTTATTCAGAATGCCTTTTTTCTCTGCGTCTTCGATCATGGATAAGGCAATGCGGTCTTTAATGCTATTGCCCGGGTTATTACGTTCCAGTTTCATCCATACATCCTGGCCTTCGCCAAACAGCCTGTTTATTTTAACATGGGGTGTTTGGCCAATCGTTTTTAAAATATTAGCGGCTCTCATTCGCTGGTTGTTTTGGTTATCAGTTATATTGTTTGCTATGCCTGGTTGTTCTGTGATCATACTAATAAGTTTTTTATATGACAAAGTTTAATGGTTCCGGAAATGGGTTCTTGTCACGCACTTTCACTTCACTTTTATGATATACCACCGAGAAGGAAGGCACGCTGTATGTAAGCCAAACATTTCCGCCGATTATACTATCCTTTCCAATCACCGTTGAGCCGCCAAGGATAGTAGCCCCGGAATAAATGGTTACATTGTCTTCAATGGTTGGGTGGCGTTTTGCCACATTGTCTTTCGATACATTTAAAGCACCCAATGTTACGCCCTGGTATATTTTTACGTTGTTACCAATTTCAGTTGTCTCCCCTATCACAATGCCGGTTCCGTGATCAATACAGAATGATTCGCCGATGCGGGCGCCGGGATGAATATCCACACCGGTTTTGCTATGCGAATATTCGGTGAACAATCTTGGCAGAATTTCCACGCCTTGCTCCCATAACTGATGCGATAAGCGGTAAACGGCCGTTGCATAAAAACCAGGATAAGCTACCAACACTTCTTCTACCGAACGGGCAGCAGGATCAAACAGCAACAAGGCCTGTGCATCTTTGATCAATTTTGCATACAAGGCAGGAATAGCCTCGAAAAACGTTTCCGTAATGTGTACAGCCTTTTCTTCCTTATGCACTACGTCATACGCCAGGCTTGACAAATAGCTCTTTAGTATATTAAGCTCTTTCTCCAGATCGCTGACCTGCAAATGTTTTTTGTTGGGTAAAAACAAAAAATTAAACATTTGATCAATGAATTGCTCAGCCATTTCCTTATCAGGAAATGAGGTATCTACCTTTTTATGTTGTGCATATAAATGCTGTATAAATTCGTTCGTGCTCATAGTACTCAAGATTCAAAGTTCAGGACTCTAATTACTGGTCATCTATTGAATCATACAGGCGCCTACCGTTACATGGCTCGTTTCATCGATCAGGATCGCTCCACCGTTTTCACGCAATTCCTTATAGGAATCGTATGGAACAGGTGAAGCCGTTTTTATTTTTACTTTTATTATATCATTCAATGAAGCAGATGTGGCATCTATTTTCTGCAGCGTATTTACATCCAGCTTATATTCAATTTCTTTTATCACGCTTCTTACTAACCGGCTGTTGATCTGCAATAAATATTTACTCCCAGCTTGCAGGGGTTTATTATCCATCCAGCATAACAACACGTCCAGCTCCTGTGTTAATTTGGGCAGGTTATCGCTTTTTACGATTATGTCGCCACGACTGATATCAATATCATCTTCCAGGTGCAGGATGGCGCTTTGCGGTGCAAATACTTCATCCACTTCCTGGCCGTTGTGTTCTATCGTTTGTATTTTACTGGTATTTCCTGACGGAAGTACAGTAACGGCATCGCCTTTGCGATAAATACCGGTAATCACTTTTCCTGCATAGCCGCGATAATCGTGCAGATCGTCTGTTTGTGGACGAATTACATATTGCACAGGGAACCTTGGATCGGAGAGGTTAATATCTTTTTGAATTTCTACTTCTTCGAGGAACTTTAGTAAGGCAGGGCCTTCGTACCAGCTCAGCTTTGGTGATTTCTCAACGATACCATCGCCAAACGCAGCACTGATAGGAACATACACCACATCTTTCAGGCCTAATGATTTTGCCACTTCAGCATAATCAATTACAATATTATTGTACACATCCTGCGAGTAGTCGACCAGGTCCATTTTGTTAATGGCCACTACCACGTGCGGAATGTTTAATAAAGAAGTTATGATAGAGTGCCGGCGGGTTTGTTCAACTACGCCGTTACGGGCATCAATTAAAATAATGGCCAGGTCGGCTGTAGAAGCGCCGGTCACCATGTTGCGGGTGTATTGAATATGACCGGGTGCATCGGCGATAATAAATTTACGCTTGGGGGTAGAAAAATATTTATACGCCACATCGATCGTAATGCCCTGTTCTCTCTCTGCACGCAATCCGTCTGTCAACAAGGCCAGATCAATTTCTCCCAGATCTTTATTCTTACTTTGTTTTTCAATAGCGGCCAGTTGGTCGATCATTATACTTTTGCTATCGTATAATAAACGGCCAATCAAAGTACTCTTGCCATCATCAACACTGCCTGCTGTTATAAATCGTAATAAATCCATACCCCTTGCATCCCCTAAAGGGGAAAATTTTAGTTTAAAATATTTTTTACTTAACCCGAATCTTTATTCCCCCTTTAGGGGGTAAGGGGGTTAGAAATAGCCGTTTTTCTTCCTGTCTTCCATTGCTGCTTCCGACACTTTATCATCGATACGGGTTTCGCCGCGTTCGCTGGTTTTGGTAGCAACAATCTCTTTTATAATATCATCGATATTAGATGCATGCGATTCTACCGCAGCAGTACAGGTCATATCACCTACCGTACGATAGCGAACGTTCTTTCTCAGCACGGTATCAGTAGCATCAAGCTTTATAAAATCACTTACAGCTACCAGTTGCCCTTCATGATCTATCACATCGCGTTCGTGTGAAAAGTAAATGGAAGGAAGTTCAATCTTTTCGCGACGGATATAATTCCATACATCCAGCTCAGTCCAGTTACTGATTGGGAATACGCGTACATTCTCCCCTTTGGTAATTCTGCCGTTGTACGTATTCCACAGTTCGGGACGTTGCAGTTTGGGATCCCATTGGCCAAATTCATCCCGTACAGAAAATATGCGTTCTTTTGCTCTTGCTTTTTCTTCATCACGGCGGGCGCCACCAATGCAGGCGTCAAACTTGAACTCTTCAATAGTATCCAGCAACGTATATGTTTGTAAAGCATTGCGGCTTGCGAACTTTCCTTTGGGTTCTGTGAGGTGCTTTGCTTTAAT
>DASUVL010001084.1:0-2184 GCA_036379015.1 Niastella sp. | reverse complement strand
ATGATAACCCGGTATAAACCTATGGTATTGAGTGCAGTGCTTAAATAGATACTACCGTTTGTGCCAACGTTTGCCCAAATAAACCAAAGGTTGTTGGATGTCGCAATCATGAAGAAGCGTTAATTTGACACCAATTTACAGTATTTGCCTAATCGATTAACTAAACAGCCCGGTTTAGGAGAAAAAAAAGATGATAAACTTTTTTAATATCCTCCTATTGCCAGCTTAACAAGATTGCTATGCCAACAACTGCCCCCTTTTGTATTAATGTGCATTTAACACTATTTCATTGTGTTTATCAACGTCTTACCCACTTTCTTCATGGGAGACGATGGATTCCCTTACATGATTTATTGGAAATCAACAGGTCATATAATACCAGGCCTGCAGTGATTACAGTTCCCGCAACTCCCTTGTTTTTTAAGCGGTTTGCTTAATCGATTAAATGATATAACACCTTGAAAAAGAAAGTCTCAATACATGATATTGCAAAGCAGCTAAACATATCGGCTGCTACTGTTTCATTTGTACTGAACGGAAAGGCTACCGAAAAGCGCATTAGTGAAGAAATGGAGCAAAAGGTATTGAAGCATGTAAAGCAATTGGGGTACCGGCCAAACCGGGTTGCGAAAAGTTTGCGCACTGGCAAAAGTAAGATCATAGGAATGCTGGTGGAAGGCATTGCGGATCCTTTCTTTTCGGGCATTGCGCGTATTGTGGAGGAACAAGCTTACAAGCTGGATTATAAAATATTTTATGCCAGTACTGAGAACGAACCCAAAATAGCCAAAGACATTATCGGCGCCTTTCGCGACACACAGGTAGATGGCTATATTATTGTACCACCGCCTGGTATTGAAGAAGAGATCCAGGCCCTGATGGATGATAATATGCCGGTCGTTCTTTTCGATCGATATTTTCCCGGTCTGGCTACCTGTAATATAGTGGTCGACAATTTTGACGGCGTGTACCAGGCCATGCGGCATTTTGTAAAAAATGACTATAAGAACATCGGGTTTGTAACTATTCATTCAACCCAAACCCAGATGCGCGACCGGTTGAACGGCTATCATCATGCTATAAACGAAAATGGGCTTGTGCCGCTGTTGAAAATGATCTCGTTCGATTTAAAACCCGACCAGGAGAACATCACCCGGGAGGTAAAACATTTTTTAGAAACCAATCCACAGATCGACGCTATATTATTTGCAACGAACTACCTGGCCATTAGCGGACTGGAAGCCATTAAACAATTGGGGCTTACTGTACCCGACGATATTGCCGTGATCGGTTTTGACGATAACACGCATTTTTCCTTATTCTCACCATCCATTACAGCCGTTGCGCAGCCTGTGCAGGAGATCTCTGACCAGGTGATGCTACAATTGATGGCTTGTTTAACCGGTAATGAAAAAGCACCGGAGAAGAAGACCATTGTATTACAGACAAAGCTCATCATCAGGGAATCGAGTCAGAAGTCTGAAGTACGTGAATGGTGAATGGGCAATGGTGAATAGCTCGCGATACTGAAAAATGCCGGATAATGGGGATGCTCAAAATTAGGAAACCCATTGACCATTGACCATTGACCTCCATTAAACCGATCCATACGGGTATAAATTATTTCTTCAACCAATACTTACCAAAATGAGATGCTTACAACGATTGCTATGGAAGCCGGTCCTTCTATCTTCCTTCTGTGTAGTGTTGCTGTTGCTGTTCAGCAATGCGGTTCACGCACAAACTAAAACAGTTACGGGCAAGATCATCAATGCCGACAATAAAGAGCCCCTCATTGGGGCCACGGTGAAAGTGAAAGGTACTAACCAGGTGATTAGTACAAATGTTGATGGAACGTTTAGCCTGGAAGTTCCCTCAAAAGCAACGCTCGAGATCAGTGCAGTGGGCTATTCCACGCAACAGGTTAAGGCAGACGTTGCAGGCGCAATGACCATTTCAATGGTACTTAATGAAAACCAGTTAGGCGAAGTGGTGGTAATAGGGTATGGAACTGCCAAAAAATCCACACTGACCGGTTCAGTATCTTCTGTGGATTCGAAAGTTTTTCAGGACAAAGGCATGGTGCCAAATCCGTTAGCAGCCCTTCAGGGCCAGGTGCCTGGTGTGGTAGTTACCCGCAGTTCGGCAGCACCCGGCCAGGAAGGCTGGAATTTTCAGATCAGG
>DASUVL010001083.1:0-9491 GCA_036379015.1 Niastella sp. | reverse complement strand
ATTAAAGTACACAAAGCCCCTCGTCCATAAATAATACAACACAAAGGGGGTTAATAACAGAATAACCAATATGCGGATGACCTTTCCGGTCTTTGGAAAGGCAGCAGGCTTTTTTTGCGCCAGGGCATTATTTTTCATAATAAAGTTTTAAGTATCGATTTAAGCGGTTGTGGAAATCTCTTGTTGCTGAGTGTTATACAATGTGTCCAGGATCGTACGGTGTTCTTTTAGAAAGTATTCTTTCAGTTTTTCAATGGTAGGGTTGGAAAAGAATATGGACGGAGCAATTTCTATATCAAACTGATGGTTGATCGACAAAGCCAGCGCAGATAAGCTGATGGAATCAAAGCCCATGTCTGCCAGGTTCTCTTCGGCTTTTATATCCTCTTTGGGAATTTGCTGCGCCATGCTTACCAGGCCGATCAGTGCGGCTTCTATATAGTCAGCGAGTGTTAACGCTTTTTTCGGTGCAGCCATCGTTAACGCTACCGGCACAGCTTGTATTGGCGGCACTGTCTTTTCCGAATTAGTTGCAGATAATCCCAGGAACCGATGGATCCTTTTTTCCTCCCCTGCAAAAACCAGGTGCTGGGCTAACTCCTGGGTGATCAACTGTTCAAATAAAGCAATCCCTTCTGCTGTTTCCAGATATCGTTGTCCACTTGATTTTAAATACATTTTTGTATTCTCTTCTTCATCCAGGTCCATTCCGCCCTCACGCCATAAAGGCCAGTTAATGGCGTAGGTAACGCCCTTGCGTTTTCCCTGTTGCATGAGCTCATTCCTGTAGTGGGCGAAAGCCATTTGAAAACGATTGGCAATGGAATAATCACAAGCTCCAAAATCACCGATAATAGCCGAGGCCGAAGTAAAATAACAGATAAAATCCAGGGGTTCTTCCTGCAGCAACTCATCTAACAATAAGGTGCCGGCTATCTTGGGCGCCAATACCTTTTGAAAACCGTCCTGTGTTTTATTGGCAAATGGCTCTGCGCCAATAACGCCGGCTGCATGTATCACGCCATCTATCATTCCGAACTTTTCTTTGGCCTGGTAAAATCCTTTGCTCATCGCCTCTCTATCAGCAACGTCACCCTGCAGGTAAATTGCCTGGCCACCATAGGTTTCCAATTGCTGCATCGCTTCCAGTTTTTCGAGATCAACCGGTGAACGACCCGTCAATATAAGATTGGCTGCATAATGAACCGCCAGATGTTTTGCAAACAGCCAACCCAATTTTCCCAACCCACCCGTAATAAGATAAGTGCCATTTCTTTTTAATCTGGATGTACCCTGCTCAATGGTTGTTGGCTCAATCTTGTAAACATATCTTTTACCTTCTCTGTAAAGCACTGAGCCGGGTTCCCGAACATTGAGCTCCGTATGCAGTTTATCAACCCAATCGGTTATATCAATTTTATCATCAGCGACTTCTTTAAACAGTGCCTTAACAGGAACGCCGGGCAACACCAGTTTGAACGTTCGCTCAAAACCCAACCATGAATCAAGGTAACACCGTTGTATACCTGCCTGCTCGCCCTGCTTTTCCCACTGTGCGGCCAATAGAAAACACCCCGGCTTTACACTTCCTTTACAAATGGCCTGCAGAATAGCCACGAGGGTGTTATAATCTTCCACAAAAGCAGCATCCTCTATTGCCCACCAATACACCATGGCATCTATGGCGCCATAACCGGCTGCTATTTCATTGAACACCGATGCATATTCTTCGGATGCATCTTTTTTATTGATGAAATACTGTTTGCTGTTTTTTTCAACGCCTTCGCTGGCCAGGGCGATATAGATCACATTGATCGCTTTTCCCCAATGGCCAACAGCTGCCTCAATGGTCTGGCGATGGTTGGCATCAGCTACAAACCAAACAATATTCTTTATGGGTAAGGCCTTTGCAGGTGCTCCCATCTCTTTTTGCTGCCACACCTCTTTAAATGTCATTAATGGTAACGATGCTGTTCCATTTAGCGATACCGCTGCTTTAGTTGTAGCAACGGGTTTATCCGAAATCAGGGAAGCATTGGATGGCGCTGCTGCTGTTTTTTCAATTACATGTTGCGGTTCACCTACCCAATATTGCTTTCTATCAAAAGGGTAACCTGGCAAACCAAGCCGCCTCGGGAACAAAGACGCCGTTTCATTGACATACAATTCCTTCCAGTTTATTGACAATCCTTTCACCCATAACGCCAGTAATTTTGAATATTTCTTACCTGTCATCCAGGTTCGTATGGTGGTGGCCATATCGACATCATCCTGCAGCAAGGCAATGGTTTCTTTATGCGCCTTTATATTTCCCTTGAAAATACCCTCGCCTGCCTGTGCACCGTTTATAAATACTTTTAGCTTTTCCTGAAGGTCCTGAACAGATGAAGTTTCTATGGCCAGTCTTTCGTCCATGGCCTCCCGCCCTATCTGCAGTGTATAGGCTATGTCGGGTAATTGATGGTCTGCATATTGTTCTTGCTGAATCGCATGCAGCAAGACACCCGCGTATACTTTCAACCGGTCCTCATTCTTCGCCGATAATACCACCAGCGCCAGACCGGCCATACGCGTAGCAGGCTTACTTTCTTTTTCTTCCCGCGCTGTATTTTCCGGTATATATTCTTCTATAATAACATGTGCATTGGCCCCGCCTGCGCCAAAGGAAGAAATGCCGGCTATCCTCGGTAACGCCTGCTGCCTGCCATCGATTTCCAGTAGCGGCTGTTTCCATTCCGTGAGTGATTGTTGTACAAAAAATGGAGACTTGTTGAACCGGATATTGGGATTAAGTTCCTTCGCATGCAAACTGGGCACCAGGGTCTGGTGTTTCATTTGTAAAACAATCTTCGCCACGCCGGCAATACCGGCCGCTGCTTCCAGATGTCCGATATTCGATTTCGAAGAGCCTATAGAACAATATTGCACATCGTTCGTATCGGCCCTGAATGCCTGGTTAAGACCGGTTATTTCTATTGGGTCACCTAATGATGTTCCTGTGCCATGGGCTTCCATATAACTGATATGTCGTGCATCTATACCTGCTCTGTCGAGGGCGTTGCGTATCAACTCGCCCTGCGCCACCGGATTGGGCACCGTATACCCATTGGTCTTTCCGCCATGGTTAATGCTGGTGCCTTTTATCACTGCATAAATAGGGTCTTTGTCTTCAATGGCTTTTGACAGGCGTTTCAACAGTACTGTTCCTACGCCTTCGCCGGGCACATACCCATCACCACCAGCCCCAAAGCTGCGGCACCGGCCATCGGTTGATAGAAAATTGTTGGCACTTAAAATAACGTATTCAGCAGGATGCAGTAACAGATTAACACCGCCGGCAATGGCCATTTCGCATCTTCCCGTTAATATACTTTCACAAGCTTCATGAATTGCCGTTAAGGAAGAAGAGCACATGGTATCTATCGGAACGCTCGGTCCCTTCAGATTAAGGATATAAGATGCCCGGTTCGCCACCGCGCTCATGGTATTCAGGTAGTAGCTCCCTTCCTTCATCAATTGTGGTGCATAGAAGTAAAAGCCGGCCCTTGTTATCCCGGCAAAAACACCCACATTGCCATTGTATAATTCCGCTAGTTGCTGCCTGGTGTAACCGGCGTCTTCCAGCACCTGCCAGCAGCTTTCGATAAACAATCTGATCTGTGGATCCGTTCCTCTCGCTTCTTTGGGCGACATATTAAAGAACAACGGATCAAAATCAGCAAAGCCATTTATAAAACCACCCCATTTGCCATAACTCTTCCCGAGCGATGCGGCCTGCTCGCTATTGGCATGAAAGAAATCATCGAGCCGCCATCTTTCTTCGGGTATTTCGGTAACAGCATCTTTACCGGCTTTCAGGTTTTCCCAGTATTCATTGAGGTCATTCGCACCGGGATATCGTCCGCTCATACCAATGATCGCAATCGGCTCACGGTCCTGCACATAGCCATTGTTCACTGTTGTGGTTTTTGTAATTGTTGAAACCTTTGGGGTTTCAACTGCGTTGGTTACACGCGCAGGTGTATCAGCCACCACCTTTATTTCAAGGCCGGTCCATGCAAGCGACCTGTTATAATGCTCCCTGATGAAATAATCGGCCAGCGCTTCCAGTGTTTGATATTCATATAATAAAGTGGAAGGCAATTCACCGAATAATTCAGCCAGCTGGTTGTTCAGTTTTACGATCATCACGGATTCGATGCCATAATTCTCCAACGGGTCTTTTGGGTCGATCAATTCTATATTGAACTGCACCACACCGGCCAACAATACTTTTAGTTTATAGATCATTTTCTCCCGTACCTGCCAGTGATCCGGCGGCCGGGCAGTAGTAGGCTGATCATGTCCATTATTTATAGTGGTGCCATTAGCTGTCATTTCAGTTATTTTTTTAGCAGCGGCAATAACCGGTTCCGGTTGAGCGACAGGCAATACGGATCCTCTGCCGGTAACCTCGCCAAACCAGTAACGCTCCTGCGCAAATGGATAGGTAGGTAATGTGATCCGCTTTGGACCACCCTTTTGCCGGGACGTATACAGTTGTTCCCAGTCCACAGGAATACCTTTTATCCAGGCATTCACTATGGCATTATAATCACCTGCGGCCGTGAGCGCCTTTAATTGTTTATTGAACGCCTGCGCTTCTTCTGTTTTGCCTGCCCCCTCATATACTCTACCCACATGCAGTTCCGTCACAGCTTGTCCGGTGGTATATTTTTCCAATACGGTTACCAGTTGTTCCAGGGAAGTAACTGTTACCGCCCATCGCTCTTTCATGGGTTCCCGGCCAAGCTGTAAAGTATAGGCCGTGTTCACCAACAATCCGGCCGTTGATTGCGGTTGTTCTTTTATCCAGTCCAGCAGTGATTTAGCCTTTTGCTGTAACTGCGTTTCATTGCGGGCCGACAATACCACCAACACTGCTTCCCTGTCTGATGAACTATCGAGGCTATTACTATTGTCTTGTGTACCAACCGGAATATATTCTTCCAACAGAATATGTGCATTGGAACCTCCTGCGCCAAAAGAGGAAATACCGGCGCGTCTTGGATATTCGCTGGTAATACCATTCAGATCCAGCACAGGTCTTTTCCATTCGCTTAGTTCCTGTTGTACTACAAAGGGGCTGTTCTCAAAATCTATATGCGGGTTCAATACGGTTGAATGCAACGAAGGCGCCAACTGGCCGTACTTCATTTGCAGCAATACCTTGGTGAGTCCGGCTATACCGGCAGCGCTTTCACAATGCCCGATATTCGATTTTACCGAACCGATAGAACAAAAACCGATTTCGTTTATTCCAAACGATTTATTGAGTCCAGTGATCTCAATGGGATCTCCCAAAGAAGTACCGGTTCCATGCGCTTCCAGATAACTGATGGTACGCGGGTGAAACTTCGCCATGGCAAGAGCTTTTTCAATCACGCTGCCCTGGGCGTTCGGATTCGGCACCGTGTAGCCATTGGTTTTGCCACCATGATTCACAGCCGTGCCTTTTATAATGCCATATATATGATCGTTGTCTTCAATTGCTTTTTGTAAAGGTTTTAACAGTACTACTCCCACGCCTTCCCCGGGTACATAGCCATCGCCGCCAACGCCGAAACTTTCACACAGTCCTTTGCTCGATAGAAAATTGCCATGATCGAGCGCCCGGTATTTGTTGGGATGCAGACTTAAATTAACGCCACCGGCAATGGCCGCTTCACAATCGCCGAGCTGAATATCGCGGCAGGCCAAATGAATAGCAGTTAAGGAGGAGGAGCACATGGTATTCAGCGCAATGCTCATTCCGTTGAAATTGCAGAAATACGATACACGGTTGGCAATAGAACCCGGAATGCCTGACAGCGCCATCGGTTTGCCAAGAGCCGTTTCCTGCGCTGCGTATAATTGATATTCATCCCACATAACGCCTGCATATACGCTAACGTTACCGGAACCTTTACCATGCTTCTTCAAACCCAGTGTTCCTCGGGTGTAACCGGCATCTTCTATCGCTTCATAGGCACATTGCAGGAATAACCGTTCCTGCGGATCCAGCACAGCCGCTTCTGCTGCAGAAATACCAAAGAACAAAGGATCAAATTCGTCGATCCCCTCCAGGAAGCCGCCCCATTTACCACCGTCTGAAGCAGTGCCTGCACTCCATCTGTTGGCGGGTATTTCGGTTATACAATTCTTCCCTTCCTTCAATACCTGCCAGAAGGCCTGTAAATTCCGGGCGCCGGGATATCGCCCGGCCAGTCCTACTACTGCAATATCCAGTGTATCGTTCTTTGTTTTGGGTTCAATAACCGGTTGCTGTTTTAGCGCAAAGCGGGTATTGCGGAAAGCTGTAGTAGACGCACCTGTATCAACAGGTTGTATATTTTTATCCGGCTCTGTAGTAGTAGTTGCCGGAGCATTTGTAAACTTTTCGGGAAACCGTTGCAGAAAATAAGTGGCGAGCGCATCAATCGTCTGGTATTCGAAAAACAATGTTTTTGATAAACTGCCGAATTCATCCTCCAGCTTGTTCGTCATTTGCATCACCATCACCGAATCGATGCCATACTCTTCCATTGGCTTTTCTTCATTGATCTCCGCTACCGGCAATTTGATGGCGCCTGATAACAGTTCTTTTAATAACCGTATGGCTGCTGCGCGCTCAACGTACTCATTAGGTGGGTCGCTCTTTGCCTGTTTAAAAGGTGGATCGCTCTTCCCAGGGCGGCTCACCCTGAGATCATTATCAGCTATATTCTCAAGAAATGATGCTTTCATTTTAGCGATCATTCCCTGCATCACCATCATCTGTGGTTCTTCCTGTTGCAAGATTTGAAACAATGCCTGCAATCCTTCTGTTGTTCCCATCGCCTTCATACCTATTGTATCCAACAGCCATTGTTCCTGTTCTGCCGGCGCGTGTATACCGCCTTCTTTCCATAGCGGCCAGTTGATGGAAACTGTTTTTCCACTGCGTTTATTTGTTTGTACCATCGAATGACGGTAGCGGGCATACTGATCCATGAACGCATTGGCCATGGCATAATCGGCCTGTGCAGCGTTGCCCGTATAACCGGCGCTTGATGAGCACACGATAAAAAAGTCGAGCGCCAAATGACTGGTTTGTAGATCCAGATTAATAATGCCGTTTACTTTCGGCGCCAGTACTTCCCTCACCGCTTCTTCTGATTTCTTAAGTATGAAACCATCACGCGTTATACCGGCACTGTGAATGATGCCATGCAAGCCACTATGCACCTTCATGATATCCTGTATCAATACTGCAGTTACCTGCGCATCAGCGATATCAGCCTGCCGGTAATCTACCCGGGCGCCTAATGACCGAATTGCAGCCAGCTCATTTTCCCGCGCTTCATTCAATGGAGAGCGACCAGTTAAAATGAGGGTGGCTTCTTTCACCTGACTGGCGATCGCTCTGGCAAAGATCAATCCCAGTCCACCGGCGCCCCCGGTGATCAGGTATACACCTTTATCTTTCCATACAGGCGCAGGCGATACAGGCGCCAACGTGACGGCGCGTAAACTTTCTACATGACGTTTACCGTTGTTGTATTGTATCACGGTGTCCTGCGGGTACCGACTGTTCTCCTGTAATTTATGCAGTACGGCTTCCGTTGTTTCCCTGGCTTCCACCCCAATCACCTGTCCGTTAAACAGCGGATTTTCCCAGCGGGCTGTTTTAAACAGTGCACCTATCGCATTCCATATTGGTTTGCTTTCATTGAAAGGCGCCAGTACCTGGATCAATATTTTATTGGCCGGTTTGGCTTGTAGTAATTGTTTTACTTCTCTGAAAATTTGAAGCGCTCCGTTTTCAAAATCAGCCTGCATCGATGCGCTTTCCGCTTTTACGGGGATCACGCTGATACCGGCCAACTGTGTTGAAATGCCGGAGGCCAGTGACTGATTGTTGATCACCACCACCATTCGGTGAGCATATTGAACAGGTTCATTGGGCGATTGCACCACGGCTGGTTTCCAGTAGGGCTGCATAAACAGCAATCCTTCTTCAGGCGATGAAGGCTGCGGTGCGTTCACCAAACGGGACGTAACGCCTTTCATGCGTACGCATACTTTACCCGTAAGGTCACAGATATCGATATCGAATGACAATTGTTGCTGCTCTGTACCACGCGTTATATGGGCCCACATCTCTTTTGAACAACGGTCAAAGATCTCCACCGAGCCTATGGCATAGGGAACCGCCAATTGAATGTTATCCTTTTGTTCGGCCGCCCCAAAACCGATAACGGACTGCAGCGCAGCATCCATAATGCTGGGATGAAGTATATATCGTTCAAACGTATTCGCTACGTGCTGGGGTAAATTTATTTTGGCCAGCAATTGCTGTTCACCCACCTGTATGCTGGTAACCGCCCGCTGACCTTCGCCGTACACAATTCCCATTTGTGAAAAAAGGCGGTAGCATTCTTCCCCACCCAATGTGTAGCGATTGGTATCCTGCATCAGCAGATGAATATCTAGCAAAGGCGCTTCACCCGCTTTTACATACCGGGCCATGCCCTGGCTGTGAATTCTTGATCCCTGTTCTGAACCGTTTAGCTCTCCGGCAATTTCAAACTGCACCTCGTTATCCCGGGGAAACAAGCCAATGTTCACTTTCTCCGGATGGCCATTCACGATCAATGGCCGGGCAAAGACTATATTCTCCAATTGTATATTATCACCGGATGCTTCTCCTGCCCTTACCATGGCTTCATTCACCATTTCGAGATAGGCAACAGCCGGTAACAACTTCTCGCCATTCACCACATGATCTTTCAGGAAAAACTCATGACCGGTAAAAACAGATGTAAATTTTTGTTCGGCAAAAGTGGAGGTATTGCTGTGCACCAGTGGATGCATCGTATTATCACCCCCACTCATGAGAGCGGGTGCCGGTACCGGACTGCTAAGTGCAGGCCAGTACCTGTTTTGCAAAAACGGATAGGTTGGCAAAGCAATACGTTGAGGCCGTTCGTTCAATAAATTGGCACCCGAATACAATTTTTCCCAATCCATTTCAAACCCGTTCACCCAAAGCGCTAATATCTTTCCATATTTTTTCTTTCTGATCCAGCTGTCTACCGTACCGGTCATATCCTCATCCAACGCAAAAAACGACAACAGTTCCTTGTACACTTTTACTTTTCCGGTATACAACTCTTCTATCGCCATCTCCCCCTGATCAAAGGCCATCAGCTTTTCTTTCAACGCTGCTATCGTGTTGGTTTCTATGGCCAGCCGGAACTCCATGGCTTCTCTACCTACCTGTAAAGTGTAGGCCATAGCGGGTAGCTGATGATCGGCGTATGTGCCTGATTGAAGCACATTGAGCAATTGCCTGGCTTTTTCTTTTAACCGCTCCTCGTTTTTAGCAGAAAGCAAGATGGCAAAAGGTCCGGTCAATGAAACCGGTTGTTCCGGTACCCCAGGTATATATTCTTCTATCACTACGTGTGCATTGGAGCCACCGGCGCCAA
>DASUVL010001082.1:0-17227 GCA_036379015.1 Niastella sp. | reverse complement strand
CAAGTTACAGACAGATTACAAGTTACAAGTTGAAGGGAAAGCAGATACAGGTTGCAGGACTTCCTGGTTCTGGTTCTTGAGTCCTGATTCCTGGTTCCTGGCTTTATGCTTTTACTTACCGCTGTCTATATTGTGTGTAGTTGTATTGCTTTAGGTTTTCAGCATTTGATTCTTAATCTCTGGTGGTTGATAACTATCCGCCAGTCCTTCCGACACGTCGGGATCGGGGTAGGCTGGGGTGAAGCTTTAGGCTTTAGCCTTTCAGTTTTTGATGCTTTATTTCTGGTGGTTGGTAACTCCCCCTTAAAGAGCTGGGGGACGCTGATGGATGGAAAAAGAAAAGCCGGGTAAGACTACCCGGCCGTGGGGGATTCCTGCGCCTCTTCTGTACCAGGAAGAGGGTAATTGATGCACATGAGGAATGCGAATGAGAAAATTGATTCCTATTGTTTAGAATATAATTCTATATAGCAACCATACCGGCATATTAATGCCTAGATGGTTAGACATAACTTAAATAGTAAACTGCTAATCAGAAAAGCCTTTGGAATTTGTACTACTAATGTGGAGCCTGAAGATGCTTGTTGTTCATAAATACACTAAATATGTTCTTGTGTATTTGAAGGATGAGGTTTGCATTGTTGCCCAGGAGGCTAAGAAATAAGAATAATAACTTTATAGAGATGTTCGAAGTTTTAAAAAAAAAGGGAGAGTAGAAACACTCCCTTGTAGTGACCCAACCAAACAGTCACATGAGATTCCCGCTCGACACTCCGTCTTTTCGTCTGGCTGAAAGAACGAAAAGTACAGATACATATATCGGGCGGACAAAAAAGACCTTATTTTATTAAGGCTAACTGTTCATTTATTGTTCAGCGTTAAAATTGAAAGCAACTCACAAATCTAAACAGCGTTCAATAGTTGCTGTATGTTCTTAAATATTATTTAATAAAATTGCTAAAGAGTTTTAGATGGCTATACTTTAATTGCAATACTCATTAAATCTATCTAAGTGAAAAGAACTTCTTTTGTATCCCGCACGGCCGAATAAATACCGGTTTAGTATTAAAACAACTTTTGGTGCCTTTATTACTATTCCAAATGAAAAAAAATTTAATAAAAATGAAGAAATGGGTATTTACACCTACCCGGAGGGGCAAATTTGTTGAAAAACTGATGTTTAGGCAGGTAATTGCATGTTTTGACAGTTGTCAGTTGTAGCTCTTAATAACGTACACAATAATAAGAAAGTCATCAGGTCGCGGTCACGGAGCTTTATTTTTAATAATTGTATGGCTCTGGCTTTTTGATTTTTGACGGTATGCACAGAGATCTTTAGCATATCTGCTATTTCCTGGTTTTTTAACCCTTCCAGGTAGCCCAGCTTTAATACTTTGCCGCATTGTTCAGGCAGGTTATCAATTTCACGCATTATTTCCTTCAAAACTTCGGCCCTGATCATTTCATTAAGCACAAATTCTTCTTTTTCGCCTGTTAAATAAGCCAGTTGCTTTTTGCTCAGGGATTCGCGTTTGGCCTGTTTTAAATGGTTGAGGCAGGCATTACGAACGGTGATGTACATAAATGCCTTAATGTTCTGCATGGTCTCAAAGTCGGTTCTTTTATGCCATAATTTTATAAAAGATTCACCAACAATATCTTCTGCAGCGGCTCTGTCGGCCAGTAACCGCTCTGCAAAAAGGCATAAGGGGTTATAGAATTGCTTTAACAGCGATTGTAAAGCATCGGGACCTCCTTTTTTCAAAGTATCAATAATATCATTGCTCAACGGAAGTGAACGCATCAGGAAGATTGTTTTTTGCTAACCTTGATAATAAAGTTCAATTAATTTACAACGAGTTACGGTAAATCACAAACGCATTACGGGTATGGCATGCTTAGTTCCTTGTTTCTGGTTATCAGGTTGCAATTCAATAGGGACACCGGGCATAGTTCGATAAAATAAGATAAGGTGAAAGATGATTAGTTGTGGCTACCGGAGAAAATGTAACCAACGTAATGCTACTAATTGCCATTTTAAGCTACAAAGTGCTTTTATACTAATACAAGATTACACGTAAAAAACAAATTCTCAAAATCAAGTATGGGTTAATGTGACTTTTTTTAAGTGTTCCCGACTGGGCGGGATAAAGAATACAGCTGCAAGCTTCGAGCCACAAGCTTCAGGCGAATACAAAGCACATGCAATAAAAGAAATAGCTTGTAGCTGCATAAAAAAGTAGCTACAAGCTTCACGCCACATGCTACAAGCTGAAAGCAAAGACAGAAGATATTTGGCCCATGCTGCATTTAATGAGCTTAATCAATAGGCAAAAACCATATTGCAAAATGATATTATACCTTTAGAAGGCTTTAGTGCGTGTGCCGCCCCGGGCGGATGAAGCTAACGGCCTGCAGCTAACCGTATGCACATACCTCGGTGATTTTTACTGCACTAATAAGCGGGTGTAAAGTGTTAAGCACAAAATTGAATTCCTGGCCTATAATTACAGAAGGGATCTTTAATAACAGGCATTCCTGTTTTGATAACATCGCGGAGCCCATATCCCGGCTTTCTTTATTATGTGGCCGCTGTAGCCAGGTGGCGGGTAATTCATTAACCGCGAGTTGCCGTATGGAATGCTCGGGTATTTCAAACGTGGTAAATGATAGAGTGGGGGGCAGCATGTCAATGGCAGCATGGGCTGCATATTCCAATAGCGATAATGCCCTGCTTTCCGCCAAATAAATACAGGGTATGCCTTCATGGTTCCATCTACCGCCGTTCAATTTGGCGCCCATACCAGTTAGGTCATGGGCATATTTTGTTTTTCCGATCCGGTAAAGCCGCATAATAATGAAGCCGTTAGATTTAATATACACCGTATTCAATACGGCCTAATTCTTTTTTTACTTCTTCAATGCCGTAAAGGGTATCCAGCAACTCAAGTGGCGCCTTGCCGCTCATGGCATTGCTTGGTTCTTTTAACCAGGTATTGAACCGTTCCTTGTTTTCAAACACTTCCCGGCCATAGCTAAGCAATTCAGCTAAAAGCATTATGCGTTCGCTGGTAGGTTGGTCAAATTTATCGTCACCTTTCTTTTTAATAAGCGTAGTGCGGGAAACAGCCAACAGATTGCTTAGTGTGTGGTAATCAAAATCGGTTTCTGATTTAATGGCTTCCAATTGTGTTTTGGTAATGCCGTTCTTTATAATACCGATCTTGTACTGAGAGGTTAATGACTCAAAATTGAATGGTTCGGCTGGTTTGGGCATTGCCCTTGATTCATAAGCCGGTTTGGGTGTGGAGAGGGTGCTTGTTCCCGTATGTTCATCCAATATGGGGTGCCCTGCTTTTTTACCAATATGAAGATTTTCTACGTGGGGTTTTTTATTGCCAGCCATAAGGTTAATGGTTTTATTCAAAGCTAGGCAACTTTTCCTCCTTTATGAACTTATATTACCCCTTCCCGCGATTTTTTGATTTAAGACAATTAATTGTTGTCGTTAGTATGTTCGTTATAGTGATGAGCGTTGTGTCAGGTAAAACGGTATTTCAATGTGTTCGGTCGATTGTTCCAGTATAAGCTGTGCGGTTTTTTCTCCCATCATCTGAAAATCGGTTGAAATGGTGGTAATGCCATTGAGGATGATCTTTTTCAGCGGGGTTTCGTTATACGAGATCACGCCCACATGCTTGCCTACCTTTAATTTGGTAGCCAGAATTTTTTCTATCAGGATAACCAGGTCGTTTTCCATGAGGATAATAAATACTTCGCCTTCTTTGATAGGTTCATTGGCAATATCGTGTACTACCTTATAATTAAATGCATATTGCTGGCAGAAGCGGTAGAAGCCCTTTAATATTTCAACGGGGTGATACGTATATTCAGGGAAGATGATCTTGATCGTGTGATATTTACTAAGCGGTTCAAGCGATTGCTCGAGCGCGTCATAAATATCTTTTTCAAAGTTTTCGTATACCGCACCGTATTTACCATCAACACCGGGTACCAGCTTATCCATCAGGATCAGTTTTTCTTTGGGTAGGGTATTAATGATCTCAAAGGCATTTTCGCCCCCGTCGAGAAAGTGGGGAACGATCACATAATGGCTGTAGTCGTTTTTTTTATTATTGATGAGCCGCTTGAAAAAGGCGAAATCATTATTATAGATATAAAAATCAACAGAGGCCATTTCGCCCAGGGAGGCAACAAAGGCATCGTACATGATCTTTTTGTGCGGGCTCAGTTTATTAAAAAGCAGGAATATCTTTAAGTGTTGTCCAACTTCGGTATTCTTTACAAAGTACCCTTTGCCGGGTACCGAACCCAGAATGCCGATCTTTTTAAGATGCTTATAGCCTTTTTCGGCGGTATCCCGGGAGATCTCAAATTCAAAGCTCAGTTCGTTGATCGAAGGCAACAGTTCATCTTTCAGGATCTTACCTTCGCCGATCGCTTTAATAATGGAATTGGCTAACTGCAGGTACTTGGGAGTGGCTGAGTAATAATCAATAAATAAATGCTGGAAAATGGTGTCTTTTTTCATGTAACAAACCTCATGGTTGGTATAGATATATGGCTGAAAATTGTATGATCAAACCATCAAGCAATCAAGCCCTTATTAATCTCTGCCAAACTTAGTCAAAAAGCTAAATAAGTTAAGCGGTTTTTGTGAAAAAAGACCATGATGGTGCATGATGGGCTAATAATTAGTAACTTATACTTTCACCTTTTAATCCGGCATCGGCTGGCCATATTGAAAAATTGCAACAAATGAATGCTATTCTTGGAGTTATATTTCACTTTTTAGGAGGATTTGCAAGCGGAAGTTTTTATATACCCTATAAGAAAGTTAAAGGGTGGGCCTGGGAAAGTTACTGGATCGTTGGAGGCCTGTTTAGCTGGTTAATAGTGCCGCCGTTGGCCGCCTGGCTCACCATTCCCAACTTTTCAGAAATCATAAGTCAGGCTGGTGGTCCCGTGTTAGGCTATACGTTCTTATTTGGCATACTGTGGGGGATTGGCGGATTAACCTATGGCCTGGGAGTACGGTACCTGGGCGTTTCGTTGGGTAGTAGTATCATTCTGGGTCTTTGTATGGTCTTTGGCTCCCTTATCCCCTCCATTTATTATGATATTTTCCCGGCTGAAGGCAAAGATACCTTCAGTGCTTTGGTTGGCAATACCTGGGGCCAGACTGTTTTACTGGGACTGGCTGTTTGTGTAGTTGGTATTATTATTTGCGGTAAGGCCGGTACCCGTAAAGAAAAGGAATTATCGAAAGGCGGTACCGATTCGCATGGAATGGCCGTAAAAACAGAGTTCAAGTTTGGTCTGGGGATATTGGTATCAATTATTTCAGGTGTGCTGAGCGCCTGTTTCAATTTTGGACTGGAAGCCGGTAAACCTATGGCAGATGTAGCCAATTCGTTATGGAAAGCCGCTAATCCCAGTGAAAGCGGCAACTTCCTGTATCAGAATAATGTTACATACATAGTCGTGTTATGGGGTGGCTTAACCACTAACTTTATATGGTGTATGATCCTGAACGCCCGCAACAAGACCTTTGGTGATTATTCCAATAAGAAAACACCGTTGCTGCGTAATTACGTATTCTCGGCCCTGGCCGGTACAACCTGGTTCCTGCAATTCTTTTTTTATGGCATGGGAGAAAGCAAGTTAGGTAATGGCGCCAGCAGCTGGATATTGCATATGGCCTTTATCATTTTAACAGCCAATATGTGGGGACTGTTACTGAAAGAATGGGCTGGCGTAAGCAAGAAAACAAAAACAACGGTTATTATAGGCATTATTACCATCATTGTATCTGTCCTTATAGTAGGATATGGTAATAGTCTTAAAGAACTACTTTAAATAAGAACAAATTAAAGATCAGATTATGTCAGCAACAAGTGCAGTAAAGTTTAAGCATGTAAGCTATTTGTGGGACGATGCCAAAGCGGCTTCCCTGAAGGGCGATGAAGTAGCCTTGTTAATTTACCGGAGTAATTTACTGGGCGCCGATCTGCGGCTCACCAACTACGGTGGCGGTAATACCTCCTGTAAAGCCATTGCCAAAGATCCCTTAACCGGTAAAGAAACCGAAGTAATGTGGATCAAAGGCTCCGGGGGCGACTTGGGCACCATGAAAAAAAGCGGCCTTGCTGCATTATATGTTGACCGTTTACGCAGCCTGAAAAACGTATATCGTGGTATTGAGCATGAAGATGAAATGGTAGAACTGTTCAACCATTGCATTTTTGACCTGGCCTCCAAAGCGCCTTCTATTGATACGCCGCTGCATGGCTTCCTTCCATTCAAACACATCGATCACTTACATCCCGATGCAGCCATCGCTATAGCCGCTGCTAAAGATGGTAAGAAAATAACGCAGGAATTATTCAATGGCACAATAGGTTGGGTAGAATGGCAACGCCCTGGTTTTGACCTCGGGTTAAAACTGGCGAAATGCCTGGAAGAAAACCCTGGTATCCGCGGCATTATGCTGGGTTCACATGGTTTGTTCACGTGGGGCGATACCGCTTACGAAAGCTACATCAACACCCTGGAAGTAATTGAACGTTGTGCAGAGTTCATTGAAGAAAAAGTAAGCAAACAGAAAGCTGTTTTTGGCGGAGCTAAAATTACCTCCCTGCCTGCAGCGCAACGCACCACACAAGCGGCCGCTCTGGCGCCCGTATTACGTGGCTTTTGTTCAAGCTACCAGAAAATGGTAGGCCATTTTACCGATGATGAAAGAGTGTTGAATTTTATAAACGCTAAAGATCTCGACAGACTGGCCCCTATGGGTACCAGCTGCCCCGATCACTTTTTACGTACCAAGATCAGTCCGCTGGTGTTGAACCTTACGCCTGGTGAAGACCTCTCGGATGTAAATAAAATAAAAGAACGGCTGACACCGCAGTTCGAAGCGTACCGAGCTATGTATGCAGACTATTACAATACCTGCAAACATGCTAACAGCCCGGCTATGCGCGACCCCAACCCGGTGGTGATCCTTTACCCCGGTGTAGGTATGTTCACTTTCTCAAAAGATAAGCAAACTGCCCGCGTTGCCGCCGAGTTCTACATCAATGCGATCAATGTAATGCGTGGCGCAGAAGCAATCTCTTCTTATACTTCGTTACCCCGTCAGGAAGCTTTTAATATAGAATACTGGTTACTGGAAGAAGCCAAGCTGCAACGTATGCCCAAGCCAAAAGCTTTATCGGGCCGCATTGCCCTGGTTACCGGTAGCGCCGGTGGAATAGGGAAAGCTATAGCCAAGAAATTCGCCGATGAAGGCGCCTGTGTAATTATTAACGATAATGATGCACAACGCCTGGAAAGTGCCAAAGACGATTTCGGCAAATCATACAGTAAAGATGTTTTTGCCGCTGTTGTACTGGATGTTACCAACGCAAAAGATATTAAAGGGGCAACCGATGCTGCTGCCCTGGCATTTGGTGGACTCGATATCGTAGTAAACTGCGCCGGTCTGTCAATTTCAAAGCCTATTGAAGAGCATACCGAAAAAGACTGGGACCTGTTGTATGATGTATTGGTAAAAGGCCAGTTCTTTGTTACCCAGGCTGGTGTTGAGATCATGCGCAAACAGGCCATTGGCGGCGATGTGATCAACATCGTGAGCAAAAATGCCCTGATGAGCGGACCGAACAATGCCGGTTACGGTTCTGCCAAAGCTGCCCAGTTACACCTGAGCCGCCTGAATGCAGCCGAATTAGGAAAAGACTACATCAGGGTGAACGTAGTGAACCCCGATGCGGTTATCAGTGACAGTAAAATATGGGAAGGTGCATGGGCCGAAGGAAGAGCCAAAGCCTATGGCGTTAAGGTAGAAGAATTACCTGCTTACTATGCCAAACGCACTTTACTCAATGAAATAATATTACCTGAAGACATTGCCAATGCCTGCTTCGCTGTTACCGGCGGTTTGTTGAACAAATCAACCGGTAATGTGATCAACGTAGATGGTGGAGTAGCTACTGCGTTTGTAAGGTAAAACGGAAGTCGGAGGTCGGAAGTCAGAGGTCAGAAGGAGGTTGATTATTGTAGCCTCGCTATTTTATTCAAACCTGTATTTTGTATTTCAGACGTCAGACATCCGACTTCTGACTTCATATTCATTAATCGATATTCAACATTGCTATGCCAAGAGTTGCCTTCAAGATGAAGTTATTCCCGGGTAACGAAGCCGAGTACCGGAAACGTCACGATGCTTTATGGCCCGAGTTGGAACAGTTACTGCGTGCAACCGGCATTAGCGAATATTCTATCTTTTTAGATGAAACTACCAACAGCCTCTTTGGATTTTTAAAGATCCAGGACCCGGCTGCATTGGACAATTTACCCGCTCACCCCGTTATGCAAAAATGGTGGGCGTATATGAAAGATATCATGGAGAGTAATGCAGATAATTCTCCCGTAAGTGTCCCTTTGCGGGAAGTGTTTTATCTGCCATAGTAGGATTATGAAGTCGGAAGTCAGAAGTAGGAAGTCAGAAGATGTCGAAAGTTTTGCTTCGCTATTGTTTTCGGACCTGTATTTCAGACATCAGACTTCGGACCTCAGACTTCAGACTTCGGTTCTAAGTATCTTTGGTTCACAAATGTTTCAGGGTATAAACAAACATTCCTAAAAAAGCTTGCATATGCAGATCGAAAAATATAAGATTGACGAGTTTAACAATAGTCTCCTTAAAGAACATAAACGCCGGTTTGATTTTGCCGCAGAAGGGGTGACCGGTTTAGATAGCATTCTCAAAAAATTAGTTGATTTTCAAATAGCCATACCCAGCTGGGCATTAGGCACCGGCGGTACCCGTTTCGGTCGCTTTTCAGGTGGCGGCGAACCCCGTAACCTCGAAGAGAAGATTGAAGATGTGGGTCTGCTGCATTCGCTCAACAAGAGCGGCGGCGCTATTTCATTGCACATTCCCTGGGATATTCCACAAGATGCCAAAGCGATTAAAACGCTGGCCGCCCAGCACGGATTGCGTTTTGATGCCGTAAACTCCAACACGTTCCAGGACCAACCCGATCAAAAGCTGAGCTATAAATTCGGGTCACTGCAACACGTTGATAAAGCAACCCGCAAACAGGCTATTGATCACAATATTGATGTAATAAAACATGGGGTAGAACTGGGATCAGATTCTATCACTGTTTGGTTATCGGATGGTTCCTGCTTTCCCGGCCAGTTGAATTTCCGCAAGGCATTTCAACGCACGCTGGAAAGCCTGCAGGAAATATATGCAGCACTGCCCAACAACTGGAAGATGTTTGTTGAGTACAAAGCGTTTGAACCTAACTTTTACTCAATGACTGTTGGCGATTGGGGGCAATCCCTGCTGTATGCCAGCAAACTGGGCCCCAAAGCCTATACGCTGGTTGATCTGGGTCATCACCTGCCGAATGCAAACATTGAGCAAATTGTTGCTTTGTTGCTGAGCGAAGGTAAACTCGGTGGTTTCCACTTCAACGATTCAAAATACGGTGATGATGATTTAACCGTAGGCAGCATTAACCCTTACCAGTTGTTCCTGATATTTAATGAGCTGGTAGAAGGAATGGATGCCCGGGGTATGCAACATGCAACTGATCTGGGTTGGATGATCGATGCATCGCACAACGTAAAAGATCCGCTCGAAGACCTGTTGCAATCAGTAGAAGCCATCAAGATCGCTTACGCGCAATCGTTGCTGGTAGATGCAAAGGCACTGGCGGCAGCCCAGGATGCGAGCGATGTGGCCAAAGCACAGGAAATACTGCAGCAGGCGTACCGCACCGATGTACGTTCATTGGTAGCTGAAGCCCGTTTGCAGGCCGGTGGTGCGTTGCAACCGCTGCAATTTTACCGTCAATCGAAAGTTAGAGAGAACTTAATAAAAGAAAGAGGGCAGAAGACCGTAGCTACAGGATTGTAGTTCATAGTTCTTAGTTTTTAGTTCTCTGTTCTGAATTCATTTAAAATGTGCCACATCGTTCAGGTGTGGCACACTTTATCGGTGTATTGGCTATCTGTCATTCACCATTGACCATTGACCATTCACGAATGAGTAAGACTTCCGTCATAGCGATATTTGATATTGGCAAGACCAATAAAAAGTTATTCCTTTTTGATGAGCAGTACAACATAGTACTGGAGAAAAGCGAACAGTTTGCTGAAATTACCGATGAAGATGGGGATGCCTGTGAAGACCTTACAGCCCTCACCAAATGGGTATATGCATGCCTGCAACAGGTATTTAATGAAAACAAGTACCAGGTGCGCGCGCTTAATTTCAGTACCTATGGCGCCAGTTTTGTTCATATCGACAATGAAGGGAAAGCGGCGGCTCCTTTGTACAATTACCTGAAACCATATCCTGCTGCCTTGCAGGAAGGCTTCTATCAAAAATATGGCGGCGAGATCGCCTTCTCCATACATACCGCTTCACCGGTGTTAGGCAATCTGAATTCGGGCATGCAGTTATACCGCCTGAAATACCAGAAACCCGACCTGTACGACCAGATACATTATTCTTTGCATTTGCCGCAATACATGAGCTACCTGGTCACCGGCCGTGCTTATTCAGATATTACCAGCATTGGCTGTCATACCGGCTTATGGAATTTTCCGCAGAACCACTACCACGAATGGATATATCGCGAAGCGATCAATGAAAAGCTGGCAGCTATATTTCCGTCAGATCAATTGATGCCCTCGCAATGGCAGGGTCAGGCCTTATTGACCGGCGTAGGGTTGCACGATAGCTCTGCTGCCCTGATCCCATACCTGTTCCACTTCACAGAACCATTTGTATTGTTATCAACCGGTACCTGGTGCATCAGTCTGAACCCGTTTAACCAAACCAGGTTAACGTATGAAGAATTGCAACAGGATTGTCTTTGTTATATGGAATACCGCGGCAAACCTATTAAAGCATCGCGCTTGTTTGCCGGGTATGAACACGAACAACAAACAAAACGGCTGGCTGCCCATTTTAATGTAGCCCTGGATTATTATAAGGACGTAGCTTTTAATGCTGACCTGTTAACCGGATTTACGGAAGCGACGGCTTCCGCCGATAGCAAAACCGGCAAAACCGCTATGGTGCAGGGATCGGCATTTGGCGCCCGGGACCTCAACAGTTTCGCTACATACGAAGCAGCTTACCACCAGTTTATGGCCGACCTCATGACCCAGCAGGTGGCCTCTCTGAACCTGGTATTGTTTAACAGTCCGGTTAAAAAGATCTTCGTTGACGGCGGGTTCAGCCGCAATCCTTTATATATGAATCTGCTGGCGAATGCATTTCCCACCCACGAAGTATATGCCGCCTCTATGGCGCAGGCATCGGCCATGGGCGCCGCACTGGCTGTACATTCGGCCTGGAATAAAACAAATCCTTCTTCTGATCTGATTGAGTTGAAACAGTATACGTTTGTAGAAATGAGAAATTAAAAATGAAAAATGTGGAATGAGAAAGCTTTCCACTTTTTCATTCCACATTCTTAATTCTTCATTTTTAATTTGTATTTCCTTGTCAACTTTTCAACCCCGTCAACTTTTCAACTTTAATTATACCCGTCATTTTGATAATACAAACCGGGTTTGATATTTATTTCGGCCAGCGGTATTGGATAGATATACTTTTTAGAATCGATTGTTTTTTGATAATTGGTATTGAGCCAGGGGTTCAACACATCCAGGTACCGGTTGGTTCTAACCAGGTCGAACCAGTAAATACCTTCCCATGCAAATTCATGTCGTCTTTCTCTTTCCATGGCCAGGCGAAAATCGGCCACTGTTGCGGGCATAATAGCCGCTAAACCTGCCCTTGCTCGAATGCGATTTAAAATGGCTACAGCTTCAGTAGTTGGACCGCCGGTTTCATTGATAGCCTCTGCGTACAATAACATCACGTCTTCTGAACGTAACAACGGAAAATTCACCGGCCAGTCCTGGTTGTTTTTGGTAGTAGCAGCAACCGATGAATCGAGGAATTTACGCACCCAGTCCTTACGCACCCAGGTATTTGATTTATTCCGGTACAGGGTATCGATGGTAGCGAACATGCGTTTATCGCCGGTTTCGTAACTGTTGATCAAATCACGGGAAGGCGCACCGCCGATGTAGTAAGAACCATAGGGCATCAGGGTAGTGGTAACGTCGATAGGCACTACTTCGCCGGGGATGGGGCTGCCATATCCCTGACCACCGGAAATATGTTGTACCTCGAAGAAATGGTATTTATTGTCGTTGGCTGCTTTAAACAACTCCGCATAAGTAGGAGCGAAGTCCCAGTAAACTTTCTCCTGGTCTATTACCTGTTTCAGAATGGTTTTTGCGGTTGCAAAATGATCGGTTTTGTTAAGCGGATAACCTGCTATGAACATGTGCACTTTTCCCAGGAGTCCCAACGCCGATAATTTGGTAACGCGGCCTTTGTCGGTAGCTGTTGTATATTTATAAGGAAGCCCTTCAGCAGCGCTTTGCAGATCACTGATAATAAAATTGTAAATGGTATCGATGCCTGTCCGCGGATAATTCAATACTTCCGTGGAGGTAACGGTGCGATCGATCAGGGGAACTGCGCCAAAGATCTTTACCAGTTCAAAATAAGCATAGGCGCGCAGGAATTGGGTTTCTGCTTTCTCTCTCGCTTTTTTTGTTGCATCGAGGAACGTAATATTGTCAATACCATCGAGGACCTGGTTGGCGCGACCGATCAGCTTGTACGAAGTAGTCCAGGCGGTGCTGAGCATAGCCAGTTGCGACGTAACTTCAAAGTGGTTGATGGTATAGTAATCCCGTGCTGCATCTACACTGGCCAGGAAAAAGTTGTTGGTATGGCATTCACTCAGGTTATAGTTTATGACATCCGGTATAGTAAGTAAGGTGTTGTATACACCAGTCACAGCCTGATCGATATCCGATTCGTTTTTAAAGAAATTATTGGTACTCTGGTTTGAAATTGGCTCCTGGTCAAGGTATTTTTTGCAGGAGCAAAAAGCGGTGGTTATAAGTAAGAGCGCAAATATTTTATTATATAGTTTCATATTGCTTATGTTGATGAATGAACAATCGGTTACAGTCCAATATTGATACCGGCACTGAAGGTCCTTGCTGTAGGGTAGCTCGACCAGTCGGCCAGGTTATCATATTGAAACGCCTCGGGTGAAAAGCCACCGTCGTAGTTGTCGTGCATCCACAGATTCTCAGCGCTGAAATAAATGCGCAGGTTGTTCAGTCCTTTTATGAATTTGGGTTTATTGAGCGTATAACCGATCATCAGGTTCTTGATCTTGTAAAAAGCGCCGCTGTATAACCAGCGGGTATCGTAAACGCTTGAGGTGCTGGCGTCGATACGGGGTGTTTTGCCATCGCCGGGTGAAGCTTCGGAACGGAAACGGTTTACCCATACTTTTTTCGCATTGTAATTACCCAGGCCGGTAGTAGGGCGATCGATGTTACGGCCGAACATGCTGAAGATCTGGTTGCCCCATTGGCCCTGTAACAGGAACGACAGATCGAATTGTTTGTAAGTGAACCGGTTGGTCATACCCCAGATGTAATTGGGATCGGGGTGGCCTGTATTAGCGATATCCCTGACATCAATTGTTTTGCTGTCATCTACATCGCGGTAAATAGGATCACCGACCTTGGTACCGCTCATCACGGGCAATTTGGTAAGCATGTCGGCGCTTGTATAAACACCAATGGCATCGTACAGGTAATAGCTGTATAGCGGCTGGTTCACCCCAATTTGAACAGTATTGCCAAATCCTAAATACACGGGTGTATTATCGTTTGCCAGTTTTAATACCTTGTTCTTGTTAAATGAGAAATTGAAATTGGTGTTCCAGGTGAAATCCTTTTTTGAAATGTTCACAGAGCCAATGTTGATCTCGTAACCGTAGTTGCGCACGGCGCCTATGTTCTTGTTCTCAGTGGTAAAACCGGTTGCACCGGCAATAGGCGCGGCTAACAAAATGTCGTTGGTTGTTTTATTATAATATTCCAGGGTCAGCGTAATGCGGTTGTTGATGATGCTGGCATCGAGACCAATGTTATGGCTGGTTGTTTTTTCCCATTTCAGTTTGGCATTGGCCAGCGAGGTAGCAGAATAACCGGTAACGGCCGTTCCGTTGAAATTGTAGCTTGTGGCGCCAACCAGCCCTACGGCCGGATAATCATTATTGGTAATACGGTCGCTATTTGTAATACGGTCGTTACCTGTTAAACCCCAGCTGTACCGGAATTTCAGATCGTTTATCACATGGCTGAGTGGCAGCATAAAAGACTCCTGGCTGATGCGCCAGGCAACTGATGCTGCAGGAAAAAAGCCCCATTTGTTATCGCCAATAAACCGGGAAATGCCATCTCTTCTGAAGCTGGCAGAGGCCAGGTATTTACCGCCAAAGCTGTAGTTCAAACGGCCAAAAGTAGATAGCTGTCTTCTTTTGCTTTCTTCTGAATTTGAGATGGCCACGCTGGAAGAACCCTGCTCGAACGTATACAGGTTATCGTTGGGGAAACCCGTGTGTCGTTGCTGCGTTTTAAAAAGATAATTTTGTTCGGTTGAATAACCTGCAACCAGGCTTATTGAATGGTCGCCCAGGGTTACGTTATAATTGGCTACCGCCTGTAACAGGTAGTACTGGGTACGGTTAGTAGTGCGGTTGGCAGTACTTTGAGAACCGGGCGCAGCGGTTCTGCGGTTTGCGGAAACAGAGGTAGGCGTATAGTTTTTATTATCGGTGCTGGTGCTGTTCCATCCACCGGTCATGCGCAGGTTCAACCCCTTGGCAATGCGGGTATCGATGTAGGCATTGCTTAATAATTTGGTGATCTGTGTATTGTTATAAATATTTTCCATTTGGTAGATCGGACTGATCTGGTCAGCTACCCAACGGTAGGGCGTATTGCCAACAGTACCCGAATTGGAGCCAATGCCTTTTTCCTGAATGGGCGCCGTGCCGGCAACCATTACGCCAATACCGGTTCTTCCATCAACCGATGCGCCCCTGCTTTGGGAGAAAGATGGAGCCAGTTCAAAACCAACCTTGGTATTGTCATTTAGTTTTATCTCCACGTTCGAACGGAAACTATAGCGTTTGTAGTTGGAGTTCGGTACCATACCGTCCTGGTTCAAAAATTCACCGGAAAGCATGTAGAGCATATTTTCATTACCACCGGATGCCGACAGATTGTACCGGGAGATATATGCCGGTCTGTAAAATTCTTTCTGCCAGTCTACATAATCGAGGCTGTCAGTGCCAAGGTCCCAATAGGGATCATACATATAGGCAGTGCTGGCCAGCGCATGTGTATTAGCTACTGGTGCAGTAAGTGTTGTTAATTCGCTGGCGCGATATGCCCCCGGATCAGCGGCTGAATAAGGTTTGCCGATACTGCGGCCGCGGGCTACCCAGCTGCTATCGATCAGGTCTTTTCTAAATTGTATCCATTCCTCGGGGCTCATCATGTCAACCAACTTTTCAGGAGTTTGCCGGCCAAAGTTCACACTGGCGTTTATACGCGCTTTACCCCGGGTTCCTTTTTTAGTAGTGATCAATACAACGCCATTGGAACCGCGGGCGCCATAAATGGCGGCGGTGGAGGCATCTTTCAACACGTCTATCGATTCAATGGTGGCGGGGTCAATGTCCTGCAGGTTCTCTACAGGAACATTATCTACCACATATAACGGATCGTTGCTGGCAGATACCGATGACGATCCGCGGACACGGATCTGTAAAGGAGCACCCGGTGTTCCGGTGATGCTTTGTACCTGTACACCCGGCATTTGGGCAGCCATGGCCTGGTCGATGCTCACTATTGGGCGATCTGCAAAATCCTTTGCACTGATATGGCTTACAGGGCCGGTCAGGTCTTTCTTGCGTACGGTGCCATAGCCTACCACTACTACTTCATCGAGACCGGTTGTTGCTGCTTTTTCAGTGAGTTGTATGTCGAGCGTTGTGCGGTTGTTTACAGGTATGCTGACATCGGTAAAACCTACAGATGACACTACCAGCGTGGCGCCGGGTGTTACATTATGCAGTTCAAAATACCCTTTGTCGTTACTGGTGGTTCCCAGGGTTGAACCTTTTATTACAATAGATGCGCCGGGTGCCGGTTTGCCATCTGCACCTGTAATAATACCACGCACCGTAATGGTGGTGTCGGCTACAGGGCGATTGGTTGTTGCGCGTTTCGCGGAGATCACCGGAATATGACTGATGATAATATTGTTACCGATCTGTTCAAACTCAAGCGGCGCATGCTCCAGTATTAACTCAAGGGTTTGTTTTACCGTGCGGGTGCCGGCCGGTAAATTAAGATGCTGTATTTGGGTTACATCGCTTTTATTGTAAGCAAATGTAAACGGCGTCAGTTGCTGCATTTTCTTTAATGCAACTATCAACGTTTCATTTTTGAGTTCCAGCGTCACGGTAGCTGTATGCATGTCCTGACCGTTTGTCTTTTTGGCAAACAGCAGTTGTGTACTGCAAAATAATAGTACCACTATATGAATACTTATACGCATACAATGGGCAAGTTGTTTTTGGTTTTGTTTAAGCAGTTTCAAGTACCTGCCGGCAAGCATGCCATGGCGGGTTCCTGCAACGAATGCAGAAAAAATCATAGATTTGATTGTTTTAAATGTTGATATGTTTAGAACCGCTCTCTTTGATATTCCCTGCCACGGGTAAAGAGAGTGAAAACCGGCAACTGCCTCAGCTCGTTACTGGGGCATTGCCTTTATAGAGATTTTGGGATTTCGGGATGTAGCGTTTTCTGGATTTTTTGAAAAGTTCAAATTGAAAAAAATCTCAAAATCTCAAAATCGCCAAATCAGAAATTCCCGGCGGGTTCTTATGGTGGTTGATTATGTGGTTGCATGGCAGTTTAGTTTTTAACAGCAATCTTTTTATTGGCAGCCTTCTCCCGAAAGCGTTATCGTATTGTCAGCTTCAAAGCGGTAATCCATTCTGTTGATACGGGCAATAACCTGAATCACTTCTTGCAATGATTCGCGGTGTAAAAAGGAAGCCGTGATGCGGCAATTGCCCAACGCTTTATTATCAAACGTTATGGTGCCATTGAAACGTTCTTCCAGTTCCTGAACGGCTTCGCGCAGGGGTACATCATCCAGTATAATATCATCCTGTTTCCAGGCGATGGCTTCCCTTGTATTCACCGTTTCTTT
>DASUVL010001081.1:0-2361 GCA_036379015.1 Niastella sp. | reverse complement strand
GTTAAATAACTGCAGAAAATGTCGAATACCTTTATTGGGGCCAGACGCTGGAGCGAAAGATCCCTCTACTTCTTCTCGCGTTAATTGTTCGTAAGGTTGTTCCAGGGCGTTTGCTATTGCCTTCAATGTAAAGCTCCGGGGAATGCTTTCACCGCTTTCGATCCTTTGAATGGTTCGAACGGAAAGCCTGGTCAGCGTCGCAAGCTCTTCCTGGGTGAGCCCCTTTTGCTGTCTTGCCAAAATTATCCGTTGCGGTAGTTTCATTATTCCAAATTTCAACTATTTGATCTATTTATGAAAAAATGGTTTTGCAAATTATCAGCTAATATCGAATTTGGAACATCTTGTCCCAAAAATAAGGGCATATATTTCCACCGTTACATACCGGATCATCGCAGATGCCAATGATGGTCATGGCGTCATGCCTGATTATCCACTCCTTCCGTCAATCGAAGACGTACTGACAGGAAAGGATCCATCAAAATCATTGGCACTGAAACTCATTTCGGAACGTTAGTTTAAATACTATTTACCGATGTCAAGTGTATAAAGCCAATAACGTATGCCAAATCGTTGGTCGGTAAGGTCAATAAGGCGATCCAGCGATCAGTAGGATTTCTTTAACAGGTGATTTGCTACCTTCAGCGCTATTTTGAAAAAGCAATATGCCTCCATCCAATCTGCAACACATACCCGATAATGAACTCTGGCTGCTTGTCATGGACGGCCATGTATCCGCCTACGGCGAGTTGTATGAACGTTATTGGGAATCCCTTTTTAAAACAGCTTACTGGCATTTATATGATAAAGCTGCGGCTAAGGATATTGTACAGGCTGTGTTCGTGTATTGCTGGCAGAAAAGAAAACAGATACAGATCAACGAATCTGTTGCCGCCTACTTTCGCGCCGCGGTACGCTTTAAAATATTAAACTATCTGAAATCGGAAAGCGCCAGGGAAAAATACCAGCTGCTGGCAGGCCGGGCGCTGCCTGAAATCACCTATAATACAGGCGATCATATGGCAACAGTAGATCTGCAGGCCAGCTATCGCCGTGCGTTGGAGCGCCTGCCCGAAAAAATGCGCGAGGTATTTATAGATAGCCGCGATCATGGCCTTTCTATAGAAGAGATTGCGCAGAAACGGGCCATCTCCCCGCAAACCGTTAAAAATCAGTTGTCAACTGCCCTGAAAAAACTCCGCGAAGAGCTGGGCAATTTTTTTATGGAATAAATTTTCTCATCGCATAGTACTAAACCATTTTGAGCACTGTCTAATAAATGTTAGATCACATGAAACGGGAACAGTCAAACATATCGTCGTTACTGGAAAAGCATGCCCTTGGTATTTGTACGCCGGAAGAAATGGCATTGCTGGAACAATGGTATGCTGCCTTCCCGGAAGAGGGACAGGTGTGGCAAGACGCTTCAGAAAAAGCGGCAATGAAAGATGCGCTGAAAGCAGGGATATTCGACGCGATAGCACCGGAAAAGGTATATCACATAACACCAATCGCTGTACAACGGTCGCGAAGGATATGGTGGCAGGCAGCCGCAGCAGTGATTGTTTTGGTGGGTGCCTGGTTAATGTATAATACATTCAACCACAAAAAGGAACCGGAGTATATTGTTATGTCGGCCCTTGCAGGCAAAGGCATTGTAAAAGTGGAGCTACCCGATCACTCTGAGGTATGGCTGGAACCAGGTACCACTGTACGTTACCGAAAGGATTTGGGTAATGCAGATCGGGAAATAGAACTGGCGGATGGAAAGGCATTTTTTTCCGTGCGTAAGCATGCGAAGTTCCCCTTCCTGGTAAAAACGCCGGGTGGTGTGAAAACAAAAGTGCTGGGCACTGAATTCACCGTAAAAGCATACACGCAATCAAACGAGGTGCAGGTAATGGTTAGTGAAGGCATTGTACAAGTGTCTGACAGCACCGTCATACTGGGCATACTTAAAGCAAATCAGCAGCTCAGCTATCAGCAGGATGCACATACCATCAAACGCACGGAAGGTGTTCCGGAAGACTGGCGCACAGGGGTTATCGTTTTAAACAATGCGACTTTTGCAGATGTGGCCCGCATCCTGGAAACCCGTTATGGTTTGCAGGTAGTATTCAATGCCGCGGATGTTGCATCTTATCGTTTTAACCTCCGCATCAGCAAAAATACCACTGCAGCAGATATGCTGGAGATGCTGAAAGACATCAGCGGACTGGCGTATACGCTCAACCATAACAAAGTGACCATACATTAATACATAAACCGAATTTATTAATAACAACAACCGTCCCGCTTTGTCCCGCAAAGCGGGAGCAGGGAAAGTGTTGCCATAACTTAAACATTATCTATGCGATATTT
>DASUVL010001080.1:0-9069 GCA_036379015.1 Niastella sp. | reverse complement strand
TGGTGTTCCTGGTAGTGTTCATTTTCCTGCAGGATTTCCGCTCTACGCTGATCCCTGCCATAGCCGTTCCTGTGGCAATTATCGGTACCTTCTTCTTCATGCAATTATTCGGCTTTACCCTCAACCTGCTCACCCTGTTTGCCCTGGTGCTGGCTATTGGTGTGGTGGTAGATGACGCGATTGTGGTGGTGGAAGCTGTGCACTCGAAAATGGAACGAACGAACCTGTCAGCCAGGGCAGCAACTGTTCAGTCAATGAGCGAGATCTCCGGCGCTATTATATCCATTACCCTGGTGATGGCAGCGGTATTCATACCCGTTGGCTTTATGCAGGGCCCTGCCGGTGTGTTTTACAGGCAATTCGCCTTTACGCTGGCTATTGCGATCCTTATTTCTGCCGTAAATGCCCTTACACTGAGCCCGGCCTTGTGTGCCTTGTTTTTGAAGAACCCACATGCAGGCGAAGGTGGTGAACATGGCCCTAAAAGAGGATTCATGGGCCGTTTTTATGCAGGCTTCAATGCAGGTTTCAATGGAATGACCGACAGGTACATACGTAGTTTGAAGTTTTTAACTAAGCACAAATGGGTCGCGATAACCGGATTGTTACTCATAGCTGCGACTTCATTTTACATGGTGCAAAAAGCGCCTACTGGTTTTATCCCAACAGAAGATCAGGGCTTCGTACTGTTTGCGGTGAATACACCTCCCGGCAGCTCGCTGGAGCGTACTCACCAGGCAACCTTGCAAATAGACAGCATCATTAAACAGGATCCTGCTTACAGTCACCTGTATGTGATCGACGGTTTGAACTTCATCAGTAATGCGAATGCATCGCCGTACGCAGCAGGTTTTATGCGATTGAAGGATTACAAGGATAGAGGCGCAGTTAAAAATCCTGACCAGATCGCAGCCGGTCTTATTGGCAAAGTTAGTCAGGTTAAAGGCGCCCAGGCCTTCTTCTTTAACTTCCCCACCGTACAGGGCTTCGGTAACGTGAGTGGTTTTGAGTTCATGTTGCAGGACCGTACCAACGGACCCCTCGATAAACTGGGCGGTACAGCCTGGGCGTTCATCGGCGCTTTAATGCAACGACCAGAGATCGGGTTTGCCTTTACCACGTTTGCTGCCGGTAATCCGCAGTATAATATTGAAGTGGATTATGCAAAAGCCAAACAATTGGGTGTATCGATCAATGAATTGATGCAAACCATGCAGATATATTACGGAAGTAGCTTCGTAACCGACTTCAACCGGTTTGGAAAATACTACCGGGTAATGGCGCAGGCCGATGCAGCCTTCCGTGCAGATGTTAATTCCATAGAAGGAATTTATGTAAAGAACAACCAGGGCGAAATGGTTCCGGCCAAAACAATGGTAACGCTTAAACGGGTATATGGACCCGAAACCGTTACCCGCAACAACCTGTTTAACGCCGTTACCATTAACGGATCACCCAAGCCCGGTTTCAGTACGGGCGACGCTATCAAGGCAATTGAAGAAACCGCCAAAACGGCATTGCCCAGAGGATTTTCTTATGAATGGACAGGCGTAACCAGGGAAGAGATTAAAACAGGTAACCAGCAGATATTTATCTTTTTGCTGAGTGTATTATTCGTTTACTTCCTGCTGGCTGCACAATATGAAAGTTATATTCTGCCGCTTGCCGTTATCTTAACAGTACCTACCGGTGTCTTAGGGGTGTTTGCGTTTATTGGTTTTGCCGGCATTGACAATAACATTTACGTTCAGATCGGATTGATCATGCTGGTAGGTTTGCTTGCCAAGAATGCGATCCTGATCACGGAATATGCCGTTCAGCGCCGTAGAAATGGCATGGCCCTGATTGACGCAGCGCTGGAAGCCTCAAGGCTCAGGCTTCGTCCGATCCTGATGACCTCCTTTGCATTCATCGTGGGACTGTTACCACTGGTATTTACAACCGGCGCTTCCGCACTTGGTAATCACTCCATTGGGTGGAGTGCGATAGGCGGTATGTTTACCGGTGTTATACTGGGTGTGTTCATTATTCCCGTTCTGTTTGTGATATTCCAGTCTCTGCAGGAAAAAGTAACAGGCCGGCCCGGCTTGAGAGAAATCAAACTAGGCGAATAAAAATCATTCAAGGTTTGCCACGCTGACAAAGTGTGGCAAACCTCATTAGTCGAAACTATAAATAAGGAGATAATGCGAAAAAGTAATATCACTATTTATTCCACCGTGGCATTGGTAGCGCTGTTAGCAGCTTGCCGCATGGGCAAAGATTATCAGCGATCTGATCTTTCTTTACCTGCTCAGTTTGCCAATACAACCGCGCCTTCCGATTCAAGCGTGGCAGATATGGAATGGAGAAAGTTCTTTTCTGATCCTACCCTGCAGTCACTCATAGGCCATGCACTGCAAAACAGTTTTGATGTGCAACTGGCCATGAAACGGGTTGAAGAAGCCCGCGCTTATGCCAACCAGGCAAAAGTGAACTGGGGACCAACCATACAGGCTCAGATAAACGCATCTTCTTCCATCCCTTCAGAAAACAGCTTGAACGGATTAAGCCTGAAGAACTTCCTGGGCAAAAGCCATATTGAGGATTATACTTTAGGCGCTGGATTAACGTGGGAAATAGATATATGGGGCAAACTGCGCCGTCAACGGGAAGCAGCCGGTGCCGCCCTCCTGCAATCATACGAAGCCAGCAGAGCTATACAAACTGCCCTGGTGGCCGATATTGCCAGCAGCTATTTCAATCTGCTGATGCTGGATGCACAGCTGGTCATTGCCCGTCGCAATGCGAATCTGGGCGATTCTATTGTTCAGATCATCAAATTGCAAAAAACGGCCGGACAGGTAACCGAGCTGGCTGTACAACAGTCAACTGCCCAACAGCAAACAGCTGCTATACTGGTTCCGCAACTCGAACAGCAAATTGCCATCCAGGAAAATACCATCCGTATTTTGAGTGGCGATGCACCAGCGACCATTGCCCGTACTACAGTATTAAACAATTATAAAGTGTGGGAGAGTTTACCAACCGGCATACCCGCAGCCATGGTAAGTCGCCGGCCCGATGTACGTACTAACGAAATGGCCCTTGTGGCGGCCAACGCCCGGGTGGGCGTAGCAGAAGCCGGTATGTATCCTACAATAAGTATTACAGCCAGTGGCGGCTTGAATGCTTACCAGGCCAGCAAATGGTTCAGCATGCCAGCTTCCTTATTTGCTACAGGCGCAGCGGGTTTAACACAACCCATCTTTCAACGCCGTGCATTAAAGACGCAATATGAAGTGGCTAAGATCCAACGCGACCAGGCAGCCATCACCTTCCGTCAGTCGGCCATAAATGCTATTGGCGAAGTAGCTAATGCCCTGGTGAGGTTAGATAAACTGAAAGGTCAATATACAATAAGCAACGACCAGGTTAATACCCTGCGGGGCGCTATTGGCAATGCCAACCTGTTATTCAAAAGCGGTCTGGCCAATTATCTGGAAGTGATCACAGCGCAGGGCAACCTGTTGCAGGCGGAATTAAACCTGACCGCTATTGAACGCGATCAACTCAGTGCAATGGTAGAGTTGTACCGGGCATTGGGTGGAGGATGGAAGTAAGACAGAATGTGCTAATGTTATAATTAGCTAATTAAAATATACATAGACAGGCAAAGGGAAAATAAAAGAAAGGAAATTCTACGAGAGGACAAAGGGTTTAGTAGGTAAAAAATAAAAAAGCCATCAGTTAAAACTGGTGGCTTTTTTTATTTCGTTTTGTATTTGTATTCAATTAGCACATTGGCTAATTAGCAAATCAGCACATTGACTTTAGCTAATCAGCACATTCTCTTTCCTCTCTCCGCCAAGCAAATCAACACTGCGATTGATAAAGTTGGTGAGGTTACTACCCTTCAGCAAACCTTGCGACAACAAAGCCAGGTCGGCCAGGTTATGCACCAGTTTTGCCTGGTTATCCTTATTTTCATTTTTCAGTACCTGCTGATAAATAGGATGATTACCATTAACCGTCAACGTTACTTCGTCGGGCATACTCGCATAAAAACTACCCATGGGACCGCTCATGGCAGCCATGTCCTTCATACGGCGGGTAAACTCAGGCCGGGTAGCCACTACTGGCGGTGCTTCGGTGCTCAATCCCTTCACTTCAACAGTCATGTTGAGGCCGGGCATTTTAATATCAAATAATCCCTGTAATGCAGTTTCTTCATCCTTACTTAGAACGCTCTCCTGGTTCTCCTGTTTATCAATAAGGTTTTCGGCGATATCGGCATCAACCCGGTTAAAATGCACATCGTTCCATTTCATTTCCATCTGGTTGATGAACGAAGGATCGATCATGGTATCGAGTTTCACCACTACATAACCCTTACCTTCTGCGCCTTTAATATAGGCATCCTGTTGCACCATATCGGTGGTATACAGAATTACCAGCTTACCCTCTTTATTCTTTTGCAGGGCTTCGGTGGCCATGCGATATTCTTCCAGCGTATAGAACTTCTTTTCTGCACCTTCGCCAACATTTGTAGCTGTCTCCAACAAATGGAACTTGTTTCCTCTTTCCATGAACTTGTCATCGGTCATCATACCATACTTCACAAACAAGCCCAGGCTATCCCACTTACCTTCAAACTCCTTTCTTTCTTTATTGAACAGTTCTTCCAGTTTATCGGCTACTTTCTTCGTAATGTGGTTATTGATCTTCTTCACATTGGGATCGCCCTGCAGGTAGCTTCGGCTCACGTTCAAAGGAATATCCGGACTATCAATCACTCCATGCAGCAACATCAGGAACTCCGGTACAATATCTTTTACTTCATCGGTAACAAATACCTGGTTGCTGTACAGTTGGATCTTATCCTTTTGTATTTCGTAGCTCTGTTTTATTTTGGGGAAATACAAAATACCGGTGAGGTTGAACGGATAATCAACATTCAGGTGTATCCAGAACAACGGAGCTTCGTTATATGGATACAATTCTTTATAAAAATTCTGATAATCTTCTGCAGTCAGATCGGCCGGTTTCTTTTTCCAGGCGGGCTGGCTATTGTTGATGGGCGCAGCGTCCTTGTCTTCCTCTTTATGACGGAAGTAGATAGGCACAGGCAGGAAACGGCAGAACCGGTTCAATATACCCCGAAGGCGTTCTGCATCCAAAAACTCAGTGCTTTCTTCATTAATATGAAGCACGATATCAGTGCCACGGTCTGCTTTTTCTGTTTCTTCAAGCATGTACTCCGGACTGCCATCACACTCCCAACGAACAGCCGGTGCATCCTCTTTAAAGCTTTTACTGAACACTTCCACTTTATCGCTCACCATAAAGGCAGAGTAAAAGCCCAGACCAAACTTCCCGATTATGGCATTCTCATTCTGACCCTTATATTTTTTTACAAACTCTTCGGCGCCGCTAAAAGCCACCTGGTTCAAATATTTCTCCACTTCAGCCGCTGACATCCCGATACCACGGTCAGAAATGGTAATGGTCTTATTCTCTTCATCGAGCTTTACTTCAATAAACAGATCACCAAATTCCCCCTTGGCTTCGCCAATCGAAGAAAGGGTCTTTAATTTTTGGGAAGCATCCACTGCGTTACTGATCAGTTCACGCAGGAAAATATCATGGTCACTGTAAAGGAATTTTTTAATGATTGGAAAAATATTCTCGGTCTGTACCTGAATGGTCCCTTTTTGCATATGTATCGATTTTGGCAGTTTAATAGTATGGGATGAACTCACCAAAGAGAGTGCCACTGGTACCCCTGGCGGCGAAATCGGCAAAATTGTCAGATTAGGGGAGGGAAAATAACCCTGGGGCCAGGAAATACCGGTCAATCTGGTTGGTGTTAGCTGAAAAAAGAGGGGTTCCAATACTTTACGGATAAATTCTACCTCACCCTTAAACAAGTGTGCCACATCTTTGAGACGTGGCACACTTTATCAAGCTATCGATTAAGCTGACTATTGCTTCACAAATTTGATGGTATAATGTTCCCCGGCATTATCCGCACTCAATACATACACACCCGGAGCCAGGCTATTTAACCGGCTGTTCAATTGCTGATTCAATTGGTTTACCGAACCCGTTCCATTGATAAAGATCCTGCCATCGACACCACTTACCCGCATGGTATAGGTTTTTCCGGTTGTATTGATGTTGATGTTTGCATAACTACTTACCGGGTTGGGCGACACGGTCAATGCCGTTTTTCCTTCATTGTCCATTCGCACGGTGGCTATAGATGACAAAGTAAACTGTCCATCCATGTCAACCTGTTGCAACCGGTAATAGCTGGTGCCCGGCAATGGATTCACATCTGTAAACTGGTAATGCAGTACGCTGTTACTGTTGCCAGCCCCCGATACGCGGCCGATAGCGGTAAAATTCCTGCCATCTGCAGAACGCTCAATAATAAAATACTTATTGTTCTGTTCCATGGCAGTAGTCCAGCTCACCAATACCACACTGTTCTTTGGCCGGGCTGTGAACTCCAGCAAGGTAATGGGCAATGGACCACTGGCAGCAAATGTAAACCGGGTATACACGGGCAGGTGATCCGAAGCTGTACTATCATTATAACCGGATATATATAAGCGGGCATCTTCAATAGCCGTTGAACTATCAATATAATTCATCCGCAACGGTTGGGTTATAACAATGTGATCTATAAGTCCTGAACCACCAATAAAGCTCACCTTGCCCGCGCTGTCGAGCGAGCGGGTTAATGGTGCATAATTGGTAATATCCGTATTAAATGCATTGTATGGCGAAACCGAAGAACCGGAATAAATAGAACCATACAACCGGTCGTTATAATCGCCCAATATGATCACATTATCGTTCTTGTAAACGGCATCAAGTGTATCTTTCAACACCTTTGCATCGAATACCCTTCTGTTGTAGCTGGCTGCATCAGACGACGACTTGCCATGAATAACAACCAGCCGCACTTTTTTCATTTGCCCGTTTATGTTCGCATCAAATGTTGCCATATATGGCAAGCGGCCCGAAGCCCAGAAACTGGAGCTTACCCGCGTTGACTGACCCAACCGGGCACTATCATACATAGCTTCAAATAGTACTCGTGGCGGTTCTGCAGCCGACAATGTCATGGTAGCCGTGTTGTAGATAAAGCCGATCTTTTGCGGTGGGAAGTTGGGGTCGGGAGCCTGGAATGAATACGACCACCGGGGTGATGTTACCGCCGAATAACCTGGCAATTGCAACAGTAAATCATTCAACGCCGCATCGCTCGATACTTCTTCAAACCCTACCACATCTACATTCAGGTGCTGCATAACCGTAGCAATGTTATTGATCTGCCCAGTGACCTTGGCAGGTGTTGGGTTATTGGTTGGGTTAGAGCCAAAGAACGCCAGGTTATAACAGGCTACATCAAAGGTTTCTGCCTTGGGATAAGAAGAACCAGATAATGCAACCGTATTCTTGTTTATACCGGTTCCGCTGATATTCAAATTTCCAGTGATGACTAATTTTTTAACGGTGGGTGAAAAACGAATATATACCGTTGTACCGGCTGTTGCCGTTGCCTGATCAATTACCAGCGGACTGGTGCTGAACGTGGTATTGTCAGTTGATATTTGATAACCTGCCGGTAATGTTAATGTGATATCTGTACTTCCTACCGACCGTACCGATACTGGCTGACCCGTTGAGCTTGCCCCTGTGGCCACCTCACCAAAATTGAGTTGCGTTGGGCTAACCAACAACAGCGTTGATTGATCTGTGATCGTTACATCATCTATCGACCAGCGGGCTGCATTGTCTGCCGGTGAAGAGGCATACTTGAATGCCAGGTATACATTGCTAGCACTCTTATAAGCACTCAGGTCTATGTTATCTGATAAAGTCCAGGTAGTGGTGGCCGAACCAGGAGGTGTTGGGAAATTGGCAGTGGTTATTTCCGTCCAGGTGGCGGTAGTGGGACTACTGCTGCCATCATAATCTGTTGATACATACAATTTCAATAACGGGCCAGTAAATTCTCCCCGGCTGTAAAAACTTAACACCGGCATATTTGCAATACTGCCCAAATGCAAGGCAGGAGAGATCAACCAGGCTTCATTGGTTTGTGCGCCACTGCCCGATACGTAGCCGTTTACCGAAATCCCGTTGGTGCTATTTTGCCCATACTGGCTACAACCCCATTTTTGCAAACCAGTTGTATTGATCGACAAAAATCCTGACCCGGGTATGCTGGATATTGTACAACTATTAAAGTTAAAGGCTAGCATCGATGGATCGGTAGCCTCACCTGTTAACGTAATGGTTTTGGATAACGCTCCTACGCTGGCATTGGTAACCGCACCATTGAATACGCCAACAGCCGTTGGCTCAAATTTTACGTAAATGATCTTATTGCTGGCATCAACCGGATTCACCGATACGCTATTACTAAATGTTATGTTATCCGTTGATACGCTGTAAGGCGCTGTTGTCGATACAACGATGGGTTGATCGAGATTGGTTTGCCCAACAATGGTATAGGTTTGGGTATTGCTGCTGCCTATATTGGTGGTAGTAAAGTTTAAACTGGTTGCATTCAGTGTGATCGTTTTGGCTGTTGGATCTTCCCACGATAAAGTAACATCATCAATACCGGTAGAAGCGCGCGTGCCACTACCTGTAGTATTGTTCAGGGTAACAATTCGTATGGTTATGATGCTTGCCTGGTTATCCAATGCACTGCCAAAATTTACATGGATCGGGTTAGTAGTAAATGTTGACCCGCCGGTAGTCAATGTGCCGGGAGTAACAGCTATAAATGAGGTTGGATTATTCCCCAATCCATATTCTACCTGCCAGGTAGTGGTGCGGGTACTACTGGCATCTAAAGACTGGAAATTAAAATCAAGGGTAAAATTCGTTTTACCAGTGGTATTTTCTATTTGAAAAACAAAGGCAGCCCCTGGATCTCCTATAGTACCGGTTTGCCGAACCCCCAACGCCCGGTCGGTAGCCGTAGATTGCGGTTCCGTTGTACCAATTTCGCCGGATGCAAAATCATAAAACCCGAAGCTGCTGGTTGTCCAGGTAGTTTTTGCT